>NZ_JBJPHS010000027.1:0-67637 GCF_052939495.1 Phormidesmis sp. 146-12
GATCGATGGCTTTCTTGTCGATTCCCTCTCCTAAAAATCGTCCGGACTATTGATACAGAAGACGTTTCATCAAGGTTTGTCAGTTGAATACGATGAGACTGTGACCAGTAACGAGATTGAATTTGGTTTCAATCTATCTGGGGAATACTCAGGACGATCAGGAAAGGTAAATTTTCTAGATTGGACACCTGAAGGAGAAGTCAGCGAAGCGATTGTAAGCCATATCTCAGGACGGGTTCCGATTCAGAAAGTCGATATTCACCTCAAATCGTCTGATTTGCTGCGAAGGTTTCTCCCTGACGATTTGAGCCAATTTCCGTCAGAATTTTGTCAGTTAGTGTCCCAAATTCATTCAGCGACTTACAGCGCATCTGGAACAATAACACCCAGTATGAAACTGGCGATCGAGCAGATTTTTAACTGTCCTTTTCAGGGATTGACCAAGCGAATTTATCTAGAAAGTAAGTGTTTAGAACTGATTGCGCTAAAGCTTGATCAACTTTCAGAGGTTCAGCTATCTTCTCCTTCGTTAAAATCGGACGAGCGCGATCGCATTCACCAAGCCAGAGACATTCTGATTCAGCGCGTTGCTTGTCCGCCCTCGCTGATTGAATTAGCGCGGCAGGTAGGATTAAACGATCGTAAGCTTAAACAAGGGTTTCGATCTGTGTTTGGTACAACTGTATTCGGATACCTTTATGAGTATCGAATGCAGCAGGCGGCTCAATTGCTTATGAACAAACATATCAGCGTTAATCAGATTGCACAACAAGTTGGGTACACCAGCCGAGGCGCATTCTACAAAGCATTTAAGAAAAAGTTTGGAACCAGCCCCAGATACGATTGATCAAAAAAGTCCCGCTCGGAGACAGAAAAAGTCCGGTTAAAGGACATAATGTGATTTAAATTGCCTCATCGATCGCTGTACTCTATTGAGAAAGAATTGCAATTCTGAACAAGCAGGGTTGCCGTGTGATGTGAGGAGAAATCATGAGAGTCTACTTGAGTTCCTTGATCGTTATCGGGGGTGCTTTGAGCGCAATCGTGTCAGAGGGTGTCCACGCCAATGAAATTTCAACTGTTAAAGACCGCCCAGCCGTTTCCACCAGCGCTCAAACTCTCCTTGCACAGGCTCCGACTCAGGTGACTGAGATTGAGCTAGAACGCCTACAGGACGGCATCGAACTTATTTTTACTACGGCTGATGGCACTGTTCTTAAAGCCCAGAACCAACGCCGTGAAGGAAACGCGATCGTTGCAGAGATTAATAGTGCTGTCCTGACTCAACCCTTTCAAGCGTCAAACCCGATCGCAGGTATCGCAACCGTCACTGTTAGACAGATCAACCCCACTCAACTGCAAGTTCGCGTTGTCGGAACCGATCGTCCACCTGAACTGGATATCGTCTCGGCTCAATCAGGATTGACGCTAAGTGTGATTCCGGCGACAGATGAAGAGGAAGTCGTAGTCACCGCAACCCGCACCGCAGAACGTCCCGCAGATGTGCCTCGCTCCACCACCGTTCTAAACCGCGCCCAACTTGAGCAGCAAACCAGCATCAATCGCGATTTGCAAACGATTCTCAGCAAGACGATTCCAGGACTTGGAGCTAGCACCGAAAATACCAGCAACTTTGGTCAATCCCTGCGAGGACGAACCCCGCTCGTTTTGGTTGATGGTGTACCCATTACTTCCAACGTCAACACCGATAGCACAGGAGCCGATTTGCGACGATTGGATTCATCTGCGATCGAGCGAGTTGAGGTCGTTCGAGGGCCAAGTGCTATCTATGGCGATGGTGCATCGGGGGGCGTGATTAACCTGATTACTCGTCGTCCTGAAGCAGGTTTCAAGGCAGAAACAGAAGTGAGCGTCAACTCTGACAATTTGCGATCGCGTAGTTTTAGCACGTTTGTTCGCCAAGCGATTTCAGGAACTCAAAACGGAACAGACTATCTGTTTTCATTCTCTGTAGACAGTCTTGCGAAAGCTTTTGATGCTGAAGGCGATCTGATTCCCGCAGCAGGAAGCTTTGTTACTGATGGTAGAACACTCAATGCGTTAGGAAAAGTAGGCTTCCAACTTAGCCCAGAACAACGCCTGCAAGTTAGCGTGAATCAGTTTGACGATCGCTATAAGCAATCTGATAACTATGATCCGATTGTGCTAGACATTCCTGGCATTCAAAAGGCGCGGGCGCTCGATCAGTCCATTAATTTCGTTGATACCACCGATCCTGTTAACCTGGGTACGATCGCAAATTTGGACTACACCCATAACAACGTCTTCAACAGCAAACTGCAAGCACAACTCTACTACCGTCGCACGAGAACTGCGGATGTGTTGTTTGATGCACGCACTTTTGATCCAGAAACCCCTTTGGGCGTTGCTCGATCGGTGGCGACAGCAGAACGCATTGGGGGCAGAGTCCAGTTTGATACGCCGCTCTCGAAAACGTTGAGCTTACTCTGGGGGGTAGATGCTTCTAGTGACGCTAACCGCGCCGATTATGATGTGTTCGATGCGGATGAGTTTGATGCCAGTAGGCGGGTAACGGCTCGGAAAACCAGGAGTGTGATTCGCTTTCCAAAATTCACAATCAATAACTTAGGAATCTTTTCTCAGGCGCAGTGGCAGGTTAGCGATCGCGTTAATCTCAGCGGCGGAGTCCGATATGAGCGGTTTGGAGTGTCGGTACTTGATCAGTTTGTGGCAGGGGAGAACAATGTCACCGCATTCGGAGGTGATAAAACCGTTGATGATTTTGTGTTCAATGCAGGTGCTGTGTATAAGGCAACAAAACAGATTAGTTTGTTTGCTAATTTTGCTCAAGGCTTCTCACTGCCGACGATTGGACGTGCTTTAGTCCGTCCTCCCGAAGGGTTTGATTTCACGCGCGATGTGATCCTAACGGCTCCGCAAAAGGTGAATAACTATGAAATTGGAGTGCGCGGTAACTGGCGAAATGTTCAAGCCTCTCTAGCCGCGTTTTATAGCTTCTCTGAATTGGGGGCATTAACTCAATTGACAGAGACTTCTGTGGAATTATTACGGGCACCGCAGCGAAACTATGGCATAGAGTTGGCGCTTGATTGGCAACCCTTAAAAACCTGGCAATTGGGAGGATCAATCAGTTGGGTCGAAGGCGATCTGAAAAACGATGAAGGGAGTTTCGTTGCCCTCAGTTCATTTGATGTCCAGCCGATTAAACTAACGGCTTATGTAGAGAACGAAACGCTACCGGGATGGCGAAATCGATTGCAGGCGCTTTATATTGGGAGCCGCGATCGCGCTTTCACGGCTAGCATTGATCCAGTTGGAATCGATAGTTACTTCTTGGTCGATTTAGTCAGTAGCATTAAGCTCGGCTCTGGTACATTGAATATTGGGATTCAAAACTTATTCAACAATCAATACATCAATGTGAAAAATCAAATCCTGGGTGGTTTTGATGAAACGTTCAACACGGCTTCTAGGGGAAGAACTATTACAGTCGGTTATCGTTTTACTTGGTAGCAGTTCGATGATAGTTGCTCAATGGGTTCGCGCTCTGACCATTTTTGCACTAACGGTTCTGCTCGTTTGGGGCTGTAGCAGAAGTGTTCCCCCGATCCCGATGCGCGAGGCACCGAAGGATCAACTTCAAAAAATTGCCGTCCTCAGCCCCTATGGATTAGATCTTCTGCTATCTCTAGGAGAGCAGCCTGCTGCCTATGCAGGTGTTTCTGCAAGTCGGCAACCATTCAATCGCCCGATCGAGCAAATCCCTTTTTTAGGCAATCGCGTGACGACGCAGCCAATTAATTTGGGCGATCGCTCTCAACCTTCTTTAGAAGCACTCGCGTTGCTCAAACCGGATTTGATCCTGGGTGAACGATGGCAAGGAACTCAAGGCAAGAATGACCTGTTAACCCAAATTGCGCCAACCGTTCTACTCGACGATCAACACGGATGGCAAAAACCACTTCAGCAAGTTGCTCAAGTGATCGATCGAGCAACCGTCATCCCATTGCTGATGGCTGCGCGAAAGGAGCGTATTACAAAAGCGCGTGAGAAATTAGCTGCGATAACTAACACTCACCCCCGCGTGTTGTTATTGAGTTCTGGAGATCTAGCGAGTGGTTTTTATGCCTTTGGGCAGGAGCGCAGTGTTTATACCGATTTGATTGAAGCATTAGGATTTAGGAATGTTCGCTTAGATGACTCCCGATTCGGAGGCGCAGATGCTCAGATTTCGATCGAGATTTTGCCCCAGATCGAAACTGATATTTTAATTGTGATCGGATGGAACGAAAATGATGCGGATGAGCGTCCTCTAGACTGGCGACAACTACAACAAGCATGGAATCAAATTCCATTGTTAAAGACACTGCCAATCTCTCAAACTGGACAGGTTTATTTTATGGATGCTTATTTGACAATGGTGCGCGGACCCCTTGCTGAAGTACAAATTCTAAATGATTTGTTACAGCAGTTAGCTCCCATCCCTCAAAAGTGAACCCAGAATTCTAGCGAGATCCACACTATAGCAATCCCAAATCACTCGTGAAATGCAGACTTGATCATGCCCCCTAAATCCCCCAAAGTTGGGGGACTTTGAGCCGAGAGACTTCCTAGATTTCAAGACCCATTCCCCAGTTTCAAAGTCTCCCAGAATGGGGGATTTAGCGTCTCAAACTCTTGTGCCGCGATCGCCGATTTCGCTTTACTAAGTTCAGTCTTGAACTGTTCCTGTACAATGGCTTTCATTTTTGCCTCCACTATCAATTGGGCGAGGTTGTGAATTGTTGCAGCTTGAAATAGTACGAAGCCTCTCCAGTCTTGAACAGTCCATACCAGGCTTTCAGAACTGGAGGCTCATAGAGATCTAGCTTCTTGAAGATGTGGTAAGCAAACTCGATCGGCGCGGTTGAGTTTGCCGTAATCACATTGCCAGCCGTAACCGCAGGTTGGTCTTGATAAAGGGCTTCACCTCGATAGCGGGTCGCTTGCAAGTACGCTAGAGCATTGCTGGTGTGAGGTTCTATCATCTAGAATTCCGGCGTGGGCGAGTCCTACGGTTGCACCACAAATCGCTGCAACAGGAATATCTGCTGCTAGGAGTGCTTTGGCTGATTCCAGAATTTCCGAGTTTTCGCCTGCATCCCAAGCTTCACCTCCCGGTAAAATCAGCATCGCTCCAGGTTCGAGTTCGGCAAGGGTAATGTCGGGAAGAATCGTTACACCGCCGATCGTTGTGATAGGCTCAGCATTCAAACCAACTGTTTGTACCTGGTAACGTCCGGGATGTTTTTGCATGTCTGGGTTGTTGATTCCAGCGATCGCAAAACCTGTTTCCCAGTCAGCTAATACCAAATTGATCTTTGAACGCTACAGATCTTGCAGCCCCCTAAGTCCCCCACGAGTGGGGGACTTTGAATGTAGGAGTTCCCCAGAGGTCAAGACTTTTCTAGGTTTCAAAGTCCCCCAGAATGGGGGATTTAGGGGGCGAAGGATCTGTAGCATTAACAGATTGATTTGGTATAAGGTATTGAATACAAAAAGATGAACAATTTGTTTTTTCATTGTCAGACCTCCCATTTCAGGAGTTCGCATCTGGATGTATTGTGGTGCGCCTGCTTCAGAGGTTCACTAGCCAAAAGGATAGGTCTTGGCATAGAGATTTCTGCTAAGGTAAAAGTCTTAATTCTCTGGCTTTCGCGACTGCTTGAGTTCGATTGTTCACCTCTAATTTGCCATAGATGTTGCGAGCGTGCTATTTAACAGCAGCGAGGCTGACAAACAGTTGGTCTGCGATCGCTTGATTCGACATCCCAGTTGCCAGATAGCGGAGTACTTCGAGTTCACGTGCGCTTAATGGTTCAACGAACGGTTGAATGATGGTTGATTCTTTCTCTTCAACTGAGTTAAATATCGTTAACAAACGTTTGGCTGCATCAGCATGAATATCCTGAAAGACAGCTATTTGCAATAACTCTGCCATCGGTTTCCCTTCATCCGAGAATAGACGAATGTATTTTCCTTGACTAGGAATGTTCAGGGCTTGATGGAGGAAATCGAACGATCGCGTGCGATCGCCTTGAGCCTGTAAAACCAACGCCTGTAAAAGCAATGTTTCCATAACCCGAATGGTTCGTCCACCCGCATGAGTAAATTTCTGCAATCGAGTCAGCAATCTCATTGCATCTCGCAGTTGAGCGGGTGATGAATGCTGCTCTTTCTCTTCAAGCTAACAAATTCAAAAATTTGCTAACCGATCGAAATTGAGTGCGATCGACAGCTAAAGCTTCTTGAAATATCGAGCGATCGGTAACAGTCCAAAGCCTGCTTTTTCATAGGTACGACGGGCGGGAGCATGACCGGGATCGCCTCCGGTTTCGACCATTGCGATCGACATTCCAGCTTCTTTCATCCAGGAGAGCGCGAATTCGATCAGAACACTGCCAATGCCTTGACCTTGAACGTCTGGATCGACTGCAACCATATAGATTTCACCCATGCTGTCCTCTGAGTGGAGTTTAACGGCGATAAAGCCTACCGGAGATTCTGCATCAATCGCAATCCAGACATGAGTATCCTCCGCAGTACAGACCGCTTCGACTGCCTTTTGCTGGCTTACCCGCCAACCATCGGGATAAAATGCTCGGTATACTTCAGCGTCCATCGCGTTCTGAATCGACTCAAACACTGGAGTCCAGGTTCGCAGCGAAAGCTGAATGACAGCATCGAGGTGTTGAGCATCATAAGGTTCAATCTGCACTTCCATATCCACTCCAGTTGATGCCAAAAATCCAGCACATCACGTTGGCTTCCTAGAAACAAGTCAATCAATGTCAAGTTAGAATTGCCGTGCCATACTACAAACATAATACAATGTGTTTTTATCAATGGCATTCTAATTGATGCTTGAGCCTATGAAGATGCATGAGGGGGAGGTCGATATTGATGAGTTTCTCGTCAAACGGTTGGTGGCTGCACAGTTCCCCCAGTTCGCCAAATTGCCAATTCATCCAATCCAGTCTACAGGAACGGTAAACGCGATTTATCGGCTCGGCAACCACCTCTGTGCGCGATTCCCGCTCCTGGAGTCATGGGCGCGAGACATCGAGAAAGAGTGGGACTGGCTGCCGAAGCTTGCTCCCCATCTATCGCTGCATGTTCCTGAGCCAGTTGCAAAGGGTCAGCCGACGGGTGAGTATCCCTTTCCTTGGGCAATTTACCGCTGGATTGAGGGGCATTCATATCGAGATGACCTAATTCAGGATGAACGTCAGGCTGCTGCTGATTTGGCGCAATTCCTCATCGAACTCCGCTGCATTGATCCCCTCGGCGCACCGCGAACTGGACGTAGACCACTCCGCGAACTCAATGCAGTGACCTGCGCGGCGATCGAAGCATCACGGGGCGTAATTGACAGCAATGCAGTTGCACTCGCCTGGAAGAGCGCCCTTGAAACGCCACTCTGGGACGGAAGACCCGTCTGGATACACACAGACCTGCTGCGATCGAATCTGCTTGTGAAAGGCGGACGGCTATGGGCGGTGATCGACTTTGGCGGCATCGGTGTGGGTGATCCGGCTGCGGATATTATTGCTGCGTGGAGTGTCTTCAATCCAATTGGGCGATCGGTGTTTCGTGCTGCGCTCGACGTTGACGACGATACCTGGAATCGAGCGCGAGGTTATGCGCTCCACCAAGCCGTGTTGATTATTCCGTACTATGCTGAGACAAACCCTGGATTGGTCACACTCGCGGAACGCACGATCAAAGAGGTACTGACTGACCTGGGATACACAGCACTTGCATAAAATCCTCAGAGACAACGTGTTACAGTTCTTAGTCCAGTCGGAGTCAATTTTGGTATGTACGACGAAATTGCCAGTCTCTATCACCTGGTTTACCCGAATTGGGACGAAGCCATCAAACAGCAGGCGGAAGCATTGAACGGGGTCGTTAGCAATTTCGTCGGTTCAGCACCCCTCTCCATTCTTGATGTTTCCTGCGGCATCGGGACGCAAACCCTGGGACTCGCAGCCCTCGGACATCAGGTAACGACATCTGATTTATCAGCAGCAGCGGTTAATCGGGCGCGCAAAGAAGCAGCAACACGCGGACTTGACGTGACGTTCAAAGTAGCAGATATGCGTCACTGTGCCGAAATTCATGGTTCTGGATTTGATGTCGTGTTAAGTGCTGACAACTCCCTGCCCCATCTCCCTGGCGAAGATGAGATCCGAGTTGCGCTCCAGGGGTTCTACAGGTGCTTGAGGCAAGATGGCGTGGCGATCGTGAGCCTCCGCGACTATCGGACGAATGAAGATCGATCGTCCCCCCAAATGTGGTCTTATGGGTTCCGTTATGACGGCAGCGATCGTTACTTTGTGTTTCAAACGCGGGATTGGAGTGGCGATGCTTACGATGTTGCTATGTACTTCGTGCGGGAAATCAGAGAAGGCGTTCCTGCTCGTGTTACGGCTGGTTTGTCCCGCTACTATGCAATTACCGTCGATCGGCTGATGGCTCTTTTTCGAGAAGTCGGCTTTACAGATGTTCAGCGTTTGGATGGAATTCTGCATCAACCCATCGTTGTGGGTCGTCGTAGTGCCGGATAACAGAGACTCAAAATCTCTCAGAGGTAGTGGCTCGTTTCGAGATTACTCTTGGCGATCGAGGCAATGTTCTCAGAGCGTCGGTTTGCGTGACTCAATATCAAACTAGTGCTAGGTTGTAGTCGATCAGGAAGATTGCGATTGCTGATGATTATTTGGTTGAATGGAGCCTTCGGAGTTGGCAAAACCCAGACTGCCTTTGAGCTACACAGCCGCATTCCGGGTAGCTTTGTGTTCGATCCTGAGCAAATTGGCTTCTCTATTCGCAAAATTGTGCCGTTAGAAATGCATCGAGACTTCCAGGATCATCCCGTCTGGCGTGAGTTTACTTACAAAAGTTTGCGATACGTTGCTGAGAACTTCTCAGGAGTCATCATTGTTCCGATGACAGTCGTCAATCCGCTCTACTATGAGCAAATCGTCGGGGCATTGCGTCTAGAGGGACTACAGGTGTATCACTTTACTTTATTGGCTTCTCGCGAGACGATTCTGCGTCGGTTGCGATGGCGCGGTGATGGCAGCAACTCTTGGGGTGCGCGTCACCTGGATCGATGCTTGAACGCTTTGTCAGACGAAAAGTTCGCAGATCATCTCAATACCGAGGGAAAACCGATTGAAGCGGTTGCAGAGGAAATTGCTTATTCCACAGGTCTTGCTCTCTCACCTCCTTGGCATCCGCTCTTACGTCCTCTAAAGCGGATAGTTGTGCGACTCAATTTTTGGGTTGGTACGGTAGCTTAAAGATCATCTGTTAGTGTTGATCGACTGGCAAAACCATATGATTTATCAGACTTACCAAGTGAGACCGCCGCTCTCGCAATTTGTTGAACTGCTCTGGAGTCGAGAAGGTGAGAACTTACCTAAAGCGCAGTCTCGATTGTTGCCGATCGGTTCGATGGAATTGGTGATCAATCTACATGAAGATAAGATTCCACTATTTGATCGCGATCGTCGTTCAGCTTTGCTGTGCCGAAGGCAACCGCAAATCGGCAGTACCAACGGCATGATGATTTGCGGTACCCATTCTGAAAGCTTCATTATCAACAATGACAGCAAGATATCGATGATGGGCGTACATTTCAAACCGGGAGGCAATGCCCCATTTTTTACGTTGCCTGCGGGGGAGTTGCACAACCAGAGAATTTCATTAAATGAATTATGGCAGGGTCGGGCGACTGAACTGCGTGATCGCCTTCTAGCATTGCCAACCGTAGCAAGCCGCTTTGAGGTTTTGGAGCAATTTTTGCTGATGGTGATGAAACCGCTTGATCGACATGCCGCGATCGCGATGGCATTGCAAGAGTTTAGGAGAGATCCAACCACCAGAGTGAGCGAAGTCACCGATAAAATTGGCTTCAGTACCCGCCATTTCAACCAACTATTCCGAGATCAAGTGGGGCTAACTCCTAAGCTATTTTGTCGGGTTCGGCGCTTACAGCAAGCCCTTGACCTAGCATCCGGCAAAGATCAGGTTGATTGGGCGGACATTGCGATCGCCTGTGGTTATTTCGATCAGTCACATTTTATTCATGATTTTCGGACGTTTGCTAATTGCACGCCCACTGAATACCTGGCACAACGTGGCTTTCATCCCTGCCATGTGGTTTTGCTTGATTAAGGTCATTTTTTTACAATCCTTGCCGATCAATCCTGCATCATAATTTATTAGTTTGTACCAAGGTAATTTATGCAGATTACGGCTTCCGCGATCTCACTCAATGTCGATGATGTCACCGCATCGGCGACCTTCATTAAGCAACATTTTGGCTTCTATGAAGAGATGTCCGCCGATGGCTTTGTATCGCTCTCTAGACCGGATGCTGGCTTTAACCTGATCTTTCTCCGCACTGGACTGGAAACCTTCAAACCGATTCATATGTGCGGACATCGAGTGGATGGGCTACTCATTGTTTTTGTCGTGGATGATATTGATGCGGAATACGCCCGAATCCAAGCAGAAGGTGTGGCAATTACAACCTCGATCGAAACAGAACCCTGGGGAGAGCGGTTCTTTCAAGTCACAGATCCAAACGGTGTTGTCATTCAACTCGTCCAATGGATAACCAAGCCAGTTGCCTAACCATTTAAAAGCGCTAGAATGAAGCACAACTTTTTTATGGACAAAACATCAAACATAGAGATTTACCAACCTTCACAGGCGGGTAAGTATGTGCATGAACCACAAGGGATGGCAACGCTTTACCCGCGATCGACAAAGTGAGATTTTCAATGAACATTAGACGCGATCAGAATCATATTTGCGAATTGCCCACAATGGCTCTTGAATCGGGCTATCACACCCGCTCTGCTCGCGCTGAAGAATTAATACTGCTGTCTCACATCGAACGGTCAGCCGCTAGGTTGTTTCTGGATACGCCCTATGCCTTTTTGGTGGATGCTGATCCATTACCACTAGAGGTTGTGCAGCAGCAATTTCAAGCAGGACGGGTATGGGTTGCGGTGGATCAGTATGGAGCAGTCGTTGGGTATGCGATCGCTTGTGAAGTGGATGGCACGCTCTACCTTCAGCAAATCGATGTTACCCCTGAACACGGGCAGAGAGGGATTGGCTCGGCATTAGTGAATACGGTGTGTGCTTGGGCAAAACAGCAGGGCTATGCGATCGTATCGTTATCAACCTTTCGAGATATTCCCTGGAATGCTCCTTTCTACTCAAAGCTAGGGTTTCGCAATTTTTTGATGGAGATGTTCCGCGATCGACAAGCAAAGGAAAAATAATCTCAAAATGGAAATTTGCAAAGTTACTCAGGATAGTTTTCAAGAGTGGCTAAACTTAGCACTGGAGCTATGGTCGGATTACTCTTCTGCCGAAATGGAAGTTAGTCTCACCAGTCTTCTGCATTCTGATCGAGAACAAGCCGTTCTGGTTAGGAATGAGCAGGGCTGTGCGATCGCGTTTATGAATCTATCGCTACGCTCTGATTATGTTCCAGACGCAACTAAAAGCCCTGTAGCCTACATAGAAGGAATCTATGTCAAAGCTGAATACCGCAATCAAGATGTCGGTAGAACGCTAATTCAGTATGCCGAGCAGTGGGCGCGTGAACAGGGATGTATCGAACTTGCTTTGGATGCCCTTCTAGATAATCCTGCAAGTCATGAATTCTATGCAAAAGTCGGATTTCGAGAAGTGGAACGAGTTGTATTTTTCATTAAGTCAGTTGGTTTACCCAACTAATTATCAAAGTATGAATTGCCAAAGGAGGGAACCTGATGAGTTCATTTGTGCTCCGTTTTCAAGATATTGATAAAACGAAGCTCACAGTCGTTGGGGGTAAAGGCGCAAACCTGGGAGAACTTTCCAAGATTGAAGAAATCCGTGTACCGGATGGCTTTTGTATTTCTACTGAAGCTTTTAAAAGAATCATTGGGGAAACGCCGTCGATTCACGAATTACTGGATCAGTTATTGGTTCTCAAGGTGGAAGACCGGGATAAAATCGCTGAACTGAGTGGTGAGATTCGCAGGGTCATCGAAGCAATAGCCATCCCTGAAGACATTAATAGAGAGATCACCCACGCCCTCTCCAGGATGGGTGAGAAAAATGCCTATGCAGTGCGATCCAGCGCAACTGCCGAGGATTTACCAACCGCCTCCTTTGCAGGTCAGCAGGATACATATTTGAACATTATCGGAAGAGAGGCAATCCTAAAGCATATCAGCAAGTGCTGGGCATCACTATTTACCGATCGAGCAATCATTTACCGCCTGAAAAACGGCTTCGACCACCGTAAAGTTCAGATGTCCGTAGTTGTTCAAAAGATGGTCTTCCCGCAGGCATCAGGAATTTTGTTTACAGCCGATCCCGTCACTTGTAGCAGGAAAGTGTTATCCATTGATGCCAGCTTCGGACTGGGTGAGGCTTTGGTCTCTGGGCTGATGAATGCTGATAACTATAAAGTGTGTAACAGCAAGGTTATCGATAAGAGGATATCCACCAAGAAACTGGCGATTTATGCCTTAAAAGATGGCGGTACGAAAGAACAGGAGATTGAACCTGAGAGACAGAATCGGCAAGCGCTGACGGATGAGCAGATTTTACAGCTTGAGCGCATCGGCAGAAAGATCGAAGAACATTTTGGCTGTCCCCAAGACATCGAATGGTGTTTGGTTAATGATACGTTTTACATTGTTCAGAGTCGTCCAATCACGACTTTATTTCCGATTCCTGAAGCGAACGATCGAGAAAATCATGTCTATGTCTCTGTCGGTCACCAACAAATGATGACCGATGCCATGAAACCATTGGGAATCTCTTTGTGGCAGTTAACAGCCGCGCGACCCATGTTTAACGCTGGTGGAAGGTTGTTTGTTGATGTTACAGATATGCTGGCTTCACCTGCTGGCAGAGAAACGATATTAAATGTCCTGGGAAAAGCCGATCCGCTCATCAAAGACGCACTGACGACCCTCATAGAGCGAGGAGATTTTATCAAATTGTTGCCTGATCAGCAAGAACAGAGTGCTGGTGAAAGCAATCAAGGGAGGTCGGTTGCAGATTTTCAAACACTAAACGAATACGATCCAGCGATCGTTGCTGATTTGATTCAGCGTAGTCAAACATCAATAGCAGCGTTAAAACAAAATATCCAATCGAAATCAGGATCAGATTTATTTGATTTTATTCTGGAAGATATCCAGCAATTAAAGAAGATACTGTCTGATCCACAAAGTTTTGGTGTGATCATGACTGCTATGAATGCTTCATCATGGATCAATGAAAAAATGAACGAATGGTTAGGTGAGAAAAATGCAGCAGACACACTTTCTCAATCTGTGCCAAACAATATCACTTCGAAAATGGGTCTGGCGCTATTGGATGTCGCAGATGTGATTCGTCCTTATCCAGAAGTAATGGAGTATTTACAACGTGTAGAAGATGACAACTTTCTGGATGAACTGATTGAGTTTGAGGGTGGACAGGAGACCAGGGACGCGATCGCTGCTTTTCTCAACAAATACGGAATGCGATGTGCAGGTGAGATCGACATTACTAGAACCCGTTGGAGCGAGAAACCAACGACACTCATCCCCATCATTCTCAGTCATATCAAAAACTTTGAGCCTAGTGAAAGCGATCGCAAATTTGAGCAAGGACGACAGCAGGCTTTGAGCAAAGAACAGGAGTTATTAGAACGATTGCAGCTATTACCGGAGGGTGAACAAAAAGTCAAAGAAACAAAACGAATGATCCGCCTCATCCGAAATTTCATCGGTTATCGGGAATATCCAAAATACGGCATGGTTAATCGCTACTTCGTTTATAAGCAGGCTTTACTGAAAGAAGCTGAACCACTCGTACAAGCAAACGTGATTCCTGAAAAAGAAGATATTTACTACCTCACTTTTGAAGAACTTCGCGAAGTCGTACTCACAAATAAACTGGATCACCAAATCATCAACAAACGAAAAGACGAGTACAAACTACATGAAAAACTAACTCCCCCACGGGTAATCACGTCTGATGGCGAAATCATTGCAGGGGAGTACAAACGAGAAAATCTCCCAGCTAAAGCGATTGTAGGTCTACCTGTTTCTGCCGGAGTGATCGAGGGACGCGCACGGGTCATCTTAAACATGGAAGATGCCGATCTAGAAGATGGAGATATATTAGTTACCTCCTTCACTGACCCTAGCTGGACACCCTTATTTGTATCCATCAAAGGTTTAGTCACCGAAGTGGGTGGACTGATGACACATGGAGCAGTGATCGCCCGTGAATATGGCTTACCAGCCGTTGTGGGAGTCGAAAATGCGACCAAACTGATCAAAGATGGGCAACGAATCCGTGTACAGGGAACAGAAGGGTATGTAGAAATCCTAACTCAAGACGTTAAGACTGAACTTCGCGCAGCCGACGATCGAGAAACCGACGTTCGCTCTCATTCGTGACAAGTGCGAGTGCTTGCATGTAGCTTTGGGCGGCGGCTTCTAAGGCTCCAACCCGACGCAGTAAATCGGCTCGTGCGGCGTGAAACAGATGGTAATCGTCGAGTTCAGGGGCAAGTGCATCAATGAGTTCCAGTGCCGCTTGAGGACTCTCGACCATCGCGGGAGCTTCGCTGTTGCTGAAGGCAATCGCAACCGCCCGATTCAAGGACACGATCGCAGAAGGTTGTAAGCGCTCCAGGACATCATAGAGCCGAACAATCTGCGCCCAGTCCGTCTCTTCTGCCCGTGCGGCTTGACAATGGAGGGCAGCGATCGCAGCTTGTACAGCGAACGGACTCGGTTCGCCCCGCAGCGCTTCCTCAACTAGCGGGAGTGCCTCACCAATTTGGCGTTGATTCCAACGAGAGCGATCCTGATCTTCGAGCAGAACGAGATCGCCTGCCGCATCAAGACGGGCATCGCGGCGAGCGTCGTGTAGCAGCATGAGGGCGACCAGTGCGGTCACTCCTGCGGGCGGTTGCGGTGTCATTAATTTCCGCACCAGTTTCCCCAACCGGATGGCTTCGGCACACAGATCGGCTCTCACCAGTTCGCCTTTTGTCGCAACATACCCTTCGTTAAAAATCAAATAAATCACCGTCAGCACTGCATCAACTCGCTCAGGCAGGTGAGACAGATCTGGCACACTGTATGGAATCCCTGCATCTCGAATCTTGCGCTTGGCACGGACTAACCGTTGTGCCATCGTTGTTGGGGGTACAAGAAAGGCGCGGGCAATCTCATCGGTTTCCAGTCCGCCCAACATTCGCAGCGTCAGCGCCACCTGAGCCTCGACCGCTAATGCCGGATGACAGCAGGTGAAGATCAGCCGCAAGCGATCGTCGAGAATTTCATCACTATCGTAGGTCGGTTCCTCGCTTGAGGGAATTAACCCCGATGCTGCGTACCATTCTAGTTTTTCGGTCAGTCGGGTTCGGCGGCGGAGGCGATCGATCGCTTTGTAGCGGGCTGTTCGGATGATCCAGGCACGAGGAAGATCTGGAATGCCGCTAGAGTGCCACTGATTCACAGCGGCGATAAAGGCTTCCTGTGCCGCTTCTTCAGCCACATCGAAATCCCCCAATAACCGGATCAGCGTGGCGATAATTCGACCCCATTCAGCACGATAAACGGAGGTGATTGCTTGGGTGACATCTGACTTTGCGTTTGAGTTCATACCGAATCATCAAAATTTTTGGGCAAGGTGTCGATCTGAGCAGTCTCCGTTCGACTGATTGACAAAGGGAAGCAACGGAGGTGAAACTTGATCGTACTATATAGTACATTTGATCGCATTCGATGATAAAAGTTTTCTGTAAGGTGTCGATCTGAGTCAACGCCGTTCGACTCACTGATAGAGGAACACAAAAGGGGCAATTGATATGAAACGAGACAAATCAACCCTGGAGGAATCATGAGAAAACTCAAACTGCAAATGCAAATTACCGTTGACGGCTTTGTTGCAGGCTCGGAGGGTCAGTTAGACTGGATGGCCCTAGGTCAGTTGGATTCGACCTCGGATGAAAGACTCCATTCTTTCATCAACTATCTCACGGATACGAGCGACACGATTTTGCTCGGCAGGAAAATGACCGAGGGTTTTATCAAGTACTGGGAGCAGGTGACAACTCAACCAAATAGCCCTGAGTACTCGTTCGCTCAAAAAATGGTGAGCATTCCCAAAGTGGTGTTCAGTAAGACTGTTGACCGGGTGGATGGGCAGAATGTCCGAGTAGAAAATGGTTCGATCGTTGAAGCGGTCAACCGCCTCAAGAATCAAGCGGGCAAAGATATCCTCGTGTATGGCGGCGCAACGTTTGTTTCCTCACTGCTCGAAAACAGGTTAATTGACGAGTTGAATCTCTTTGTCAACCCTGTGGCGATCGGAAACGGGATGCGGGTGTTCACAGGTCGCGAGCCTCTGAAGCTAACAAACTCTACTGCTTACACAGACGGCATTGTGGTTAACACTTACGAACCCCAATAGCCTTTTTGGTGAAACCATTTCCATCCTGCTAAAAAAGGAAATCATCATGACAACCACACAGAAAATCACCCCCTGCCTCTGGTTTAACTTTAATGCGGAAGAAGCAGTCAACTACTACCTGAGCATTTTCAAGAACAGCAAGATTTTGGAGGTTTCGCACTACGGCGATGCCATGCCCGAACACAAAGGCAAAGTGCTTACCCTGCTCTTTGAGATTGAAGGGCAGCAGTTTCAGGCACTCAACGGCGGATCAGAATTTCCATTCACCGAAGCCATTTCCCTCAGTGTGGACTGCGAAACACAAGAAGAAGTTGACACGCTGTGGAGCAAGTTGTCCGCAGGGGGAAGTGAAAGTCAATGTGGCTGGCTGAAAGACAAGTTCGGACTGTCTTGGCAAATCGTGCCGCGATCGCTCACGGAAATGCTCAAGGACAAGGATGCCGACAGAGCAACCCGCGTCATGCAAGCCATGTTCACAATGAACAAGATTGATATTGCTCGCTTGCAGCAAGCCTACAACCAGAACGAGGGAGATTAATCGATGAAATATATCCTGCTAATTTACATGGCAGAAGATGCTTTGAGTGAAATCGAACGAGAACGCTGTTATGTAGAATCCGCACAGCTTGCTCAAGCCCTCCATGCTAAGGGACAGTTTCTCTCTACTGCCCCGCTCCACTCGATCGCAACAGCCACGAGTGTCCAGGTTCGCAACGGTAAAAGTCTTGTGACTGACGGGCCGTTTGCTGAAACGCGCGAACAACTCGGCGGGTTTTTCTTGATTGATGCCCAGGATCTTGATGAAGCGATCGCGATCGCCACTCAGATTCCTGGAGCAAAAGTCGGCACGGTCGAAATTCGTCCTGTCATCGAGGTTGCAGGCTTGCCAAACTAACATCTCAAGCCGCTTTCACACTCAGTTCTTAATCCAATTCCTGAATCAAAAGGAGTACGTCATGAAACTCAATCCTTACCTCATGTTCAACGGCAACTGTGAAGCAGCGTTCAAGTTTTATGAACACTGTTTCGGCGGCAAAATTGTCATGATGATGACTCACAAGGAAGCCCCCTCAGCAGAACAGGTGCCCGTTGAATGGCACGACAAGATCATGCACGTTTGCCTCGATTTAGGTGAGCGTCTCTTGATGGGATCAGATAGTCCACCGAGCTATTTTGAACCCCCTCAAGGCTTCTATGTGCAGATCAGCATTGACGAACCTGTTGAGGCAGAACGGATTTTTTACGCTCTAGCAGAAAACGGGATCGTCAGGATGCCCTTTGAGCAAACTTTCTGGGCATTTCGATTCGGGATGTTAGTCGATCAATTTGGTACGCCGTGGATGGTGAACTGCGAGAAGGATGCTTGACTCGTCATCTTTTAGGAACTGAGGTGGATTGCACCTCCACAATGATTCATTAAATGGAGATAAAACGATGGAGACAACTCAAACCCAACAAGACTCAACCCTGCATAATGAACCACAAAAGGAACATCAGTGGCTTCAAAAACTTGTCGGCGAGTGGACGTATGAAACCGAAGTAACAATGGGATCAGATCAGCCTCCCGAAAAAGCAACGGGAACTGAGCATGTGCGATCGATCGGTGGACTTTGGGTACTCGCTGAGGGGCAAGGTGAGATGCCAGGATGTGGTCATGCGACAACCCTAGTGACGCTTGGTTATGACCCGCAGCAACAGCGATACGTGGGCACCTGGATTGGGTCAATGATGACTTATCTTTGGCAGTACGAAGGTGAACTGAGCGCAGATGAAACGATGCTCACGCTCTATTCCGAGGGCCCAGCCATGACGGGCGATGGAAAGATGGCAAAATACAAAGATGTGATCGAATTCAAAAGCGACGATCATCGGATCATGACTTCTCATGCATTGAGCGATGACGGGCAGTGGCATCACTTCATGACCATAAACCATCAGCGGCAACGATAGCGCAAGCCACCTTAGAAGAAGTGAACTGAGGCACACAGAATATTGACGATCGCAGCGTGAATCCACGACAACGAATTGGTATGGGTATGAAAATCTTGGTTACAGGCAGTGCGGGGCATTTGGGTGAAGCGTTGGTTCGTACCTTACAAAACACCCAGCATGATGTCGTTGGCATTGATCTGATCAAGACGGACTTTACCCGTACCATTGGTTCTATCTGCGATCGCGATCGGGTCAAACAATGCCTGAAAGGGGTGGATGCCGTCCTTCATACCGCGACTCTACCAAACCTCATGTCTCGACCCATAGTCGCCAAAGCTTTGTGGACACTAACATCACAGGGACGCTCAATCTTCTGGAAGAAGCTGTGGCAGACAGTGTACAAGCTTTTATCTTCACTAGCACAACCAGCACCTTGGGTAGCGCGCTCACACCGCCTGCCGATGCGCCTACGGCTTGGATTACCGAGGACGTGATGCTTATTCCCAAAAACATCTATGGTGTGACCAAGACTGCCGCAGAAGATTTGTGCCAACTGGTTTACCGGAATCAACGTCTCCCTTGTCTCGTTCTACGAACCTCGCGGTTTTTTCCAGAAGAAGACAATCACCTAGAAACGCGACTGGCTTACCCGGATAGTAACATCAAGGCAAACGAATTGCTCTATTGCAGAGTAGATCTAGAAGACGTGGCGAGTGCCCATCTCCTTGCCCTTGAGAAAGCTCCAGCGATCGGCTTTGGTCGCTATATTATCAGTGCAACCACCCCTTTTACCCCGCATGGCCTATGGAATTTACGAACGAATGCCCCGATCGTTTGCATCTCTTGTTCCCTGACTTCGTAGAGAATGCTCGCCGCTTCTCGGATGTAGGCTTTCAGTCGGGCTTGTTGGTCGGGAGTCATTGCCTCTACTCCTAAAATGAGAACCCGTTCACTTTATGCCATCCGATTCAGATTTGCACAGTTGGGATGCTCCCGCTGGCACTGGGTCGGCTTATGTAAAATGATTAAGTAAATGCTTAACTGATTCCAGAGTAATTAAGCATTCACTTAAATAGACTTCCTGCATGAATACCTGGCGATTGAAATCGCTGCTATCAGAACAAAGTCCACCTCCGTGGACTAACGGTTAAAATCGCCTCTTTAGTGTGCGAAGGCACACTTTGCTCTTGTAGCCCCGACTTTAGTCGGAGGGCATCTATGATTCGTGCAGGAAGTCTAATGTTAAGGGAGTTCAACAAGTTGGGAGGCGTTCACGATGAGAATGACAGAGCAAGAAATCGAGAACATTGACTTTAGCCAGGAACAGACCTCCGATTTTCTGCTGCCGCGTCCTGCGGTGCTCAAAAGCTGCGGCTGGGAGCAGATCCATTTTGAACATCATCACCAACCCCAATTCGATACCCCTGAGCATGAAGCAAACTGGCATGTGATTGCTTACTGTCCGCCGAGCACAATCTCTCTAGATGATGAAATGAGATTGGGAGAGCGATGGCTAGACGGCAAACTGAAACGAGAAGCCCGCTACGACGGAGACATTGCTATCATCCCCGCAGGCATTTCGCAGCGATGTAATTGGAGCATCACCGCCCAGTTTACGATCGTGGCAATCGACCCTGCGCTACTTCACCAAGTGGGTCAAGATTGGGTGAATCCCGATCGCATTGAACTCATTCCCTACTTCATGACTCAGCAAGATGCCCTCATTCAAGGCATTGTTTCTACGTTGAGACAAGAAGTGGAGGAGAGTAAAATCGGAGGGCAGTTGTTGATCGATAGCCTCAGAACCACTTTAGCCATTCATCTGCTGCGGAACTACTGCACAATCCAACCAAAGTTATCGAGTGGTGCGGATGGATTATCGAAACTAAAAGTGCAACAAATCAGGGAATTCATCAATGAGCATCTTCACCAAGACATCAAGCTGATTGAACTGGCAGAAATTGCTCAATTGAGTCCCTACCATTTTTTACGTCTGTTCAAGCAATCCACACATCTCACGCCGCATCAATACATTTTGCAGTGCCGGGTTGAGAAAGCTAAATTCCTACTCCAACACAGTCAACTCAGCATTGCAGAGATTGCGAGTCGAGTCGGCTTTTGCGATCAAAGCCATCTGACCCGATGCTTTAAGCGGAACTTGGGTGTGACTCCAAGACAATTCCAGCAAGCGTGAGCGCAAGAATATCCCAAAATCCCGCAACTTTTTTCTAGCCTTCTCAACCGCAAGCTTCCTAAGCTGTTGTCAGTTGCGATTGAAAGTGAGTGCTTGTATGTCTCGATTGAATGGAAAAATTGCTCTGATTACGGGTGGTACCAGTGGAATTGGGCTGGCAACGGCTCAACTGTTTCTACAAGAAGGAGCCAAGGTTGCCATCATCGGTCAAAATCAAGCGCGATTGGAACAAGCTTCTAAACTTCTTGGAACAGAGGTTTTAGCAATTCGGGCGGAGGTACGATCTCCCACTGATTTAGACCGTGCATTGGCTCAGATTGAAGAACGCTGGCACAGACTGGATGTTTTATTTGTTAATGCTGGAATTGCTAAATTCAGTTCACTACTCGATGTAGATGAGGCATTTATCAACGAAACGATGGACATTAACTTTAAGGGGGCATTGTTCACAGTACAGAAAGCCATTCCTTTGATGTCCAAAAACAGCAGCATTGTCTTCAACACCTCAATCAACAATCAGATAGGGATGCCCTATTCAGGTATTTATGCTGCCTCTAAAGCTGCACTACGGTCTCTCGTTCGCGTGTTAGCCGCCGAACTGATTGAACAGGGTATCCGAGTCAATGCAGTAAGTCCAGGCCCAGTAAAAACCTCCATTATCAGCAAAACTGGAATTTCTCAAGAACAGTTAGAGCAAGTGACGACAAAACTTCAGCAGTCAATTCCGCTCAAACGCTTCGGACAACCGGAAGAGATTGCCAAAGCAGTGCTATTTTTAGCCAGCGATGAAGCTTCCTTTGTGCTGGGAGAAGAACTGGTTGTGGACGGCGGTTGGACTGAATTGGGTAGGAGTTAAGAAGATTGACCGCTAGTTACAGAAGAGGAAATGCAAATGTTAAACGAGATGACTGCTCCACTTTGGGGATTAGTGACTTTTATTCTATGGACTATTGCGATCGCGGTTCTGCTCATCGTCGTGAGAATCCGGCATCTAGCAACGGGTGGCTCGATCAAAGACTTCGCCATCCCAAACGATGAAAGCTTGCTTTGGCGGCTTTACCGGGTACACGCCAACTTAGTCGAGAACTTACCTTTATACCTGGGAGTCGTATTTCTCCTGACTGTTCAAGGAACCTCTGGAACTGGAATCGATATCTTAATCTGGATTTACATTGCATGTCGGATGCTACACTCCGTGATCCACATTGCAGGTCTCGATCCAAGATTGCGGCTTTTGAGCTTAGTGATTCAGTTTAGTTGCTTAATTGCCTTGACGACTTTAGCTGTTTTTTAATTGTGCGTTTGCTTCGCAGTTGCGCTTTGCGCTAACTAAAAAGTTAGCCTGTTGGATCTCAACAGCTTGACTTCTTCAACCCATTCTCTTAGTCTTAGGCTTAAAGTGACAGATCGGTCTTCTATGGGAAAAGGCGAGACAACAAAACTTGATATTCTGCAACAGGCAGCCCCGATCTTCAATCAACAAGGCTATGCGGGGGCTTCGATCGCCGCTATCATGCAAGCCGCAGGATTACAGAAAGGAAGAATCTACAACCACTTTGAGAGTAAAGAGCAATTAGCTCTGGAAACATTCAATTATTCGGTGCGTCTAGTGCGTCAACACTATGCAGCGGCATTATAAGGGTCATGATTCTGCACCTAGTCAACTACTTGCCTTTATGACCGTCTTTCAGCAGTTTTTTCGCGATCCTCCCATTCCTAGTGGCTGTCCGTTACTCAATACAGCGATCGAATCTGATGATGCCTTGCTGGGATTGCGAGAACAGGCAAGTCGAGAAATGAAACACTGGCACAGTTGGATTGTTCGCATCATCCGAAGAGGCATCAAACGCGGTGAAATGAATTCGACCGTCGATGCTAAGGCAGCCGCAACGCTATTGATTATCTGTTTAGAAGGCGGATTGATGTTGAGCAAACTCCATCACGATCCGATTCACTTGCAGCAAGCGATCGCCCACTTACGTTCCCTCTGCTTTGGGGCAATTCATCCCACGACTCAGCAATGCCCCTATTCAGCAACGCCAAAATTGGGTCATGCCGCATCTTGCCTGAACTCAAACAACTTGAGCACTTGAGCAATTGTACTATCTTCGATGACCCCAAAAAATACCCCGTCAACGCACCGGAAAGGCGGAATAATGAGGTTATTCGTGTGCGGCTAACCATATTTCCAAATTGCTGATTTCAGAAAAATCTAGCAACGCTTCACTGAGGTCTTCGAGAACGGGGAGCGGCAGACTGGAAAGGCGCGATCTTGTCTCTTCAGAGAGTTCCTGTCCGAGTCGCCGGGTTAAAAGACGGGTCAATAATGCGATCGTCTGTGTTTCCCGTCCTTCTTCTCGCCCTTGTTCTCGCCCTTGTTCTCGCCCTTGCTCCATCGCTTCCTGCCGTGCCGTCATCTCGATCGCATACCAATCTCGGTAAGCCTTCAAACTACTCTGATAGCTACGTTGCTCATCAGGCGAGAAGTTGGCAATCTCCGTCACCTCAAACAACTCCTCAAACACCTCCTCCTGCAACGATGGCGGCGGTGCATCTAGTTGAGCCAGATGCCGAAATAAAAATAACCACTTATCAAAATGACTTTCCAACTGCTCCAACGGTTTCTTGAACTTCGGTAACTCGATATAAATAAACTTGAGTTTCTCGTAAAACACGCGACAGTGCTGATCCTTCAGTTCCACAATGTGCAGCAACGTCTCTTCATGCTTGTGATCATCAAAGATAAAATCTAGTATGCCGACCGTGTAGACCGAGGTGAGTTCGTAGTTCCATTCGCCTTTTTCCGCTTGTTCTTGAATCGGAAAGCTGGCATAGTAAACGCTGCGGTCTTTGAAGAAATTCTGCTTTGCCTTTTGGATTTCGACGATGAAGCGATCGCCGTTCTGGGCTTCACAATAGATATCAAAGATCGCTTTACGGTCGATCGCTGTGTTGCCTGGCTTCTCTGAATTCTTGAACGTCAGATCGCGAATCTGATGGTATTTAGGCAGCAGCGTATTGAGAAAATCGGTCAGCAAATGCTTGTTTGGCTCCGTACCAAAGACCCGCTTAAAACCAAAGTCGGTGAGTAAGCTGATATATCGGTCTGGTAGAGAAAACACCATAGGACTCAGGAGACAACAGGTCGATAGCTCTATTATAGAACCGATCTCAGGTGTGATCGATATCCAGTTTCCACACTGCATCACAACGGCTCAGATCGACAAATCGTTAAATCTGCATCTTTGCAAACGATTTTTCGCAAACAACACGGTACAATTGGGACTTATTTGCATTAAGCGCTTTCTTTCGCGATGACTTCAATTCTACCTAGAGTCTTCAAACCTGCCATTTCGCCTATATTAGGACTCGGTTTAGGTGCGATCGCATTACTCCTCGTCCTAATCTACAGTGTCACTCTTGGTGCAAGAGACATTCCATTACCGACAATTTTGGGATCATTCACAACATTTGACAATTCATTCGATCATCTGGTGATCCAAACTGTGAGATTACCGCGATCGCTAATCGCAATGTCAGTCGGTGCTGCCCTCGCGGTTTCAGGTGCATTAATGCAAGGCTTAACCCGTAATCCACTTGCGGAAACTGGAATTTTAGGGATTGAAGCAGGCGGAGCACTGGCGGTTGTAATTAGCTTGTTTCTGTTTGGTAGTTCCTCGCTAACGGTTTATGCGGGAGTTGCATTTTTGGGAGCCGCGATCGCAGCAATCCTCGTTTATTTTCTCGGTACTCTTGGACGAGGAGGCGCAACTCCGCTCAATTTGACGGTTGCAGGAGCCGCCATATCTGCGTTGATTTCTTCAATCACGACAGCAATTCTAATCGTCAGTCAGCGCACCTTTGAGGAGATTCGCTTTTGGTTGGCAGGATCACTCGCAGGGCGCGATTTTAGCTTGTTCTTGCAGGTCTTACCGTTTCTCGGTGCTGGATTGTTGATTGCATTTTTGCTGGGTCGTCAAATCACAACGATTAGTTTAGGGGAAGATGTTGCAACAAGTTTGGGACAGCAGACTGTTTGGATTAAGATCTTGACGGCAATTAGCATTGTTTTACTTGCAGGAAGTTCGGTTGCGATCGCAGGCCCGATTGGCTTTGTGGGTTTAGTCGTTCCTCATGTGGTGCGATTCTTTATCAAAACAGACTACCGCTGGATTTTGCCCTATTCAGCCGTACTTGGTGCAATTCTACTTTTAGTATCAGACATTGCAGCGCGCGTGTTATTAAAACCTCAAGAGCTTCCCGTTGGCGTAATGACTGCGATCGTCGGTGCGCCGTTCTTTGTCTATCTTGCAAAATCGAAGGTAAAAAAATGAGCGATTGGCGTTCTCCTATCCTTTCGTTTCGGCTCGATCAAAGAGTCCCTGCGATCGCGGCTTTCTTATTAGCAGTCGGATTTGCGGCGATTGTTCTCAATGTTGGACGAGGGGAATACCCGATCGCAGTTCTAGACATTGTAAAAACATTGTTCGGCGTTAATACAGGCAATCCTGATCATGCGTTTGTGATCCAGACATTACGCCTGCCTCGAACCCTGGTTGCCTTCATGGTGGGCGTTGCACTCTCGATTTCAGGAACTATCTTTCAAGGCTTAACCCGCAATGCACTCGCTGACCCTAGCATTATTGGCATCAATACTGGAGCTAGTCTTGCAGCCGTTTCGGTCATTGTCTTGTTTCCAGAGGCTCCAGTCTACGCGCTACCGTTTTCTGCCTTTGGAGGTGCGGCAGTGATGGCAGCCCTAATCTATGGATTGGCTTGGAATGGAGGTAGTTCACCGATTTTGTTGATTTTGATGGGGATTGGATTGTCTGCGATCGCGAGTGCTTTCACCAGTTTACTGATTACCTTTGGCTCAATTTACGATGTCAGTCAGGCTTTAGTGTGGTTAGCAGGCAGTGTTTACGGTCGGACTTGGGAACAAGTGGTTTCGTTTTTGCCCTGGCTGATTGTACTTGTGCCTGCTGCATTTGGGTTAGCAAGACATCTGAATGTACTGAACTTAGGAGAAGACATGGCGAAAGGATTGGGAAGCCGAGTCGAATGGCAGCGCGGATTGCTTGTAATGGTCGCAGTGGGGTTAGCAGGAGCATCAGTTGCAACTGCGGGCACGATCGGCTTTGTGGGTTTGATTGCACCTCATGTAGGACGGCAGATTGTTGGCAATCGACACGAGGGACTGTTGCCGATCTCAGCTTTGATCGGTGGCGTGTTAGTTGTACTCGCCGATTTTGTCAGTCGAACAGTGTTTGCGCCGATTGAGCTTCCCTGTGGAGTCATCACAGCCGCGATCGGTGCGCCGTTCTTTCTCTATTTGCTGATTCGCAATCGTCGATCTTTATATAGCAATCCTAAATGAGTCATGAACAGATTTTTGTCGCTCCGTTCCAGTCCGCTTCGCCCCCTTGTATCGGCTTTAGGAGGACATGACGTTTCTGAAAATTTGGCGCTTCATCACTCTCATTCTCAAAGACAGCAGGTCATAAGCTTTTACCCAATCTTGGTCAAGAGTTTCCCGTTCACGTCAATCTCTTCAGTCGTTTGTTGAAGGGTGCGTTTGCTTAATTCGTTCTGTAGGCTTTCGGGGTCATGCCTGTGAGTTGACGAAACTGTTGACTCAGATGACTATGGCTGCTGAACCCACAGGTCAAAGCAATATCTACGATCGAGCGATCTGTTTGTTTCAACAATTGCTTTGCTCGTTCTATTCTTTGTTGAAGTAAGTATTGATAGGGAGCCATGCCGATCGACTGCTTAAACAAATGGCTGAAGTGAAACTGACTCATCTCCAACAATTGGGCTAAATTGGCAAGTTGAATTTCTTGATGCAAATGGGCATCTACGTACTCTAGCACTTGCAAAAGTTGACGCTGGGGAAGTCCACCGACATAGACGGGAATCTGAGCTTGGGTAGTCGCATACTGTCTAAGTAAATGCACAGCTAGAACATTTGCCAGAGATTCAGCGTACAGCTTGCCACCTAGATTTTCTTGTTGCAGTTCAGTTAGCAGCATCCTGCCGATCGCTTCAATTTGCGGATCGCGAGTCCGAAATTCAAGGCGAAGTTGAAGCTGATCAGAATTACTCGCAAGGGTTTCTCTAGTAACGCGCTCAATGAAACGAGACGCAAGGCGAATTTTTAAGTAATGATCTTCTCCCTCCCAGCGATCATAAAACGGGGTCTTTGCAGGCGTAATGGAAATGTCGCCTTTTCCAAACCTCCCCTGACGAGTCTTGTCTCCCCTCGTTTGTAGCAAGTGAACTGGGCGAGCTGAAAGGGACAAACAGATAATATGCTCATGACTAGAATGACACGTTGTCTCACCGTTCGGATACTGATATTGATCAACCGAAATGTTTTCCCACCCCAGATTTTGGCTAGACAAGCGGGGCAAGCAAGGACTTTTAGGGAGCTGAGTAGGGGTTATCTTCATGATGCAAACCCAATTTGTATAGCTTCAATTGTATTCAGTTCTACAAAATTTTCCAGCAATATTCTAAAAATCGATCGCAAGATCCTGATACTGGCACAAGAATCCGATAGTCGGATGGAAAGCGTTTATCTAAACTAAAAAGGTGATGACTTAACTATGAGTCTTGCAAGGAGTTTTCAATGAATCACTGCGACTTTCATAACTTACGACACCAAAAGAGTGTAAAAGCTTTCTCTATTTCCAAGCGTCTGAAAAGAATGATGTTAGCGATCGCTGTCAAATTGAAGTCAGTTCTATCTTTGATTTGGAACCTTGCATCATCATTGAGTGAACCGCAAGTCCGACAGCGCCGCGATCGCTTTGGTCAAACCTACTTTCAGGTGTATGACCCCGCTACTCGTTGCTCTGCCAGTCTTCACTCAGAGCAAGAACTGCGTCAATGGTTAGAGCAACGATTTTATTGTCGTTAGACAGGTTGTTCGTTCGATTTGAAATCGTGATTGATCAGGAGAAAGTATAGCGCATCTATTACACATTGAAGCTAGAGCAGCTTATCAGCAGGCACTCGCGATCGTGAAACAGGAACCAGAGCGAAGGTTCCTTGAAAAACGCCTGCACGAATTGGGCTGAAAAAGTTTTTTGCGAGGCTGTCGATTTGTCGCTTCACCAAACGACTACTAGATGCAGGCGACAATTTCTGAGCAAATTTTGGAGGCAACCATGAAATTTATCTGTTTGGGATACATGGACGAGACCCAGTGGGTGATCTGTCTGAAGTCGAGCAAACAACACTTGTACTCAAGGGATGAATCACAGGGTAATGGGTAGGTTCGTCAGCTTCAGCTTTGAACCAAGAGATTTGTAGAATCCAACAAAGGAGAGCTATGAAAGTACGTAAAATGTTTGTATTTCCAGCCGCATTGCTTGTAGCATCATTATCTGCAATCATTTGTCAGAAAGCCCTTTCGGAGAAGGCTTACGGCGTTACTTTTTTGAGTGGTAGTGGACCAGTTTTTTCTGACTCTCTGAGACCAGGAAATCGTGTTGTGAGGGTTGACATTAGTAATCACAACAATCTAAATGTCGGATACGATTTAATTGATCAAGGAGACAAAACTGTTGTTGCAAATGGAACAATCAAAGATCAAGGCACTGTATCAAAAACCGCTACTACACTTGCAAGGCGTACATATAAGCTTCGTTTAAGATGCCAAGAACCACGCTGGAATAATACTAAGTGTAGTGCCAGCGGAAACGTAAATTGGTAAGGACAATCACTGGTCTTTTAATTAGTAGTGGGTAGAATCAACAATTTCGTGAGCGTGCAAATATGCCGATATCATGATTACGGATACTAACCATCTTTACCACAAACTAGAAGACCAGTACCTGCTTAACAAAAGTTGAACTCAACTCTTACTTTTGTTGACGTTTTGTAGGGCGTACAACGGTAAGCATGAAATTTGGTAATGCCTTGGTAACCTCGGTCTGCGACCCAAAGCTGTTCAATTTGAGTCGGAAGTTGCGAATCCTTGAATAGTCGGAAGTCATGCTGTCGTCCTTTGCCAAAGGTAGTGCAGACAATCATGCCGCTGAGATAGTCTACGACGACTTGCGCTTTGAGGGTGTGCCAGCGTTGCTTGCCGCTGTAGTAGCGTCGTTGTTTTTTTGGGCGTTCTATCGGACTCTCACTGACATCGACCAGTAGGATGTTCCATTCGGGTTCCGACGAGTACAGAGCTTTCTGACCCGGCAATCGGAACTCCCTGGACTGGATCAAAATGTTCTCAATCTTGCGAACAATGCGCTCCACGCTGGTCTCATGAATCCCCCCTAATCACTGCTCAGGATTCATGCAGGAGGTCTACTGATTCTAGTTCATCAACTGATGTGAAGGTGAAGCAATGCAGCAATGTTCGATTCGCGCAAAGCGCAACTCTGGCGGAACCGCTCAACAATATCATTTAGAAACCAATCGATTGTTTCTACGTCCACTCACTCGTGCAGATGTTCCTCCAATTCAAAACGCTGCAAGTATGCGTGCAGTTGCCGATACCATGATCTCGATTCCCCATCCTTATCCTGATGACGAAGCAGAGCGATACGTATCCAGACAAATTGCACAATTTGAAGCAGGGCAGTCTACCACATTTATCATTGAGCGCAAATCTGAAACAGCATTTTGCGGACTGATTGAGATTCGAGCTATTGAGCGAGAACATGCTCAGGCAGAACTGAGTTTTTGGTTAGCGATCGAAATGTGGGGACAAGGGTACATGAGCGAAGCATTAAAACCTGCGCTTCGTTTCGGGTTTGAAGCATTAGATCTTAATCGGCTCTATGCTTATCACCTAATGCGAAATCCAGCTTCAGGCAAAGTGCTCCAGAAGAATGGATTTACTCAAGAAGGGATACTCCGCCAACGAGTCCGAAAATGGGGAGTGTTTGAAGATGCGAAGTTATGGGCAATGCTTCGACAAGACTGGCAGGATGAAGATGAAACAGCGCATTGTTCTCCTCAAGTAGAGGTGAGTAATGTTCGTTTTCACTTACAAGCTCCAGCTAACATTCGTTCTAGGACTTGCTGCATTATCTGAAGTTCTTCCTCGTTGAGGTGAGCGCCAAAGTATTCTACGATCGCTTCAGAGTAGACAGACCACATCTGCTGCTGCATCGCTAATCCCGCTTCTGTTAGCACTGCATACGTCCCTCGTCGATCGTCGGAACATCGTTCTCGATAGAGCAATCCAGCTTTTTCCATGCGATCAAGCAAATACGTCAGATTGCTTCGACTTAACAGTGCTTTTTCTGCGACCTCACTCAACCGTAAACAGTGATCTGGGGATTCTTTGAGCGTGAGCAGCACATCATACCAATCCATGCTGGGTAGTCCTGCTTGAGAGAACTTTTCGCCGATGCGATCGAGCAGTTTGGCATTCGCGGTAATAAAAAGCCGCCAAAGGGAGTTGCGTTGATTGTCCAGTTCCGGTTGAGAAGTCATACCAAGATTATCGCAAAAAAGTAGTTGAAATTTCAACTAAGGGGTGTTATCTTCAATTTAGTTGAAATTTCAATTATCCAAAATTGAAATACAGGGTTAAAACGATGGCACTCAAATCGCCTCATTCTGCCTGCAAACCTCTAGTTTGTTATCCATCTCCTGCAAAGCTGCTAGGGCTGTTGGCGATGATTCTGACGGTTGTAGCTTGGGCAATCGCTGCCAATGTTGCCAACAGCTTGTTTCTAGTTGGGGTCTCTCCCTTTGAGTTAGCGGGAGTCACCACGATGATCGCTACCTTCGGATTCGCGATTCTCGACAGCTTCTTTGGCAGAACCCAGGCTCAAAAACTCAACGGGCGAGAGTTGGGATTAGGAATCGTTCGGGTGGGCTTAGTGGGTGCAGATTTCTTAGCGATTCAGCGCTTGCCAGTCGCGATCGCAATCGTCCTGCTCTATACTGCTTCGATCTGGGTCGTGCTGTGGACAGCTTTTAGTTCTCGAACTGCGCCTTCTCGATCTCTGTTAGTCGCACTGTTGTTGTCGGTGTTGGGAGTGATCTTAGTTTCTAACTTACTCACCAGCGATCGGCAACAGATCAACGGGTTCGGTCTGGTTATTGGTTTATCGACAGCAGTTTTCTTTGCGGCTTACATCGTTCTGAGTGAGAATCTCAGTACAACTCGCGAACCGATCGGAGTGATGCTCAAAACTTCGGCAGTTGCCAGTCTCGTCTGGTTAGCGTATCAGTTCACTCAAGGATTTCCTAGCAGCCTGCTAACACCAGAGAATTTTCCTAAAGTGTTCTTCATCAGCATTGGCGGAACATTGTTACCCTACTTGCTGTTCTTCTGGTGTATTCAACGAGTTCAAGCAGAGCAAGCTGCGATCACAGCTACCCTTGAACCTGTCGCTGCGGCTGCACTGGCGTGGGTCTGGTTCGATCAATCCCTGACGTTGATGCAAATTACAGGTGGAGTTCTAATCGTGTTCGCTGTCACCTGGATGCAGTTTAAATCTTCAGGCTCAACTTTACTCAAGCATTAACTCTTTGTAGAACCTTCGAGGAGTTTGATCATGGCTCATCTTTTGCATCTCGATACCAGTCCGCGTGGAGAGCAATCCCATTCGCGATCGCTGGCTCAAGAATTTGTAGCAAAGTGGAGATTTTCTCATCCAGATGCAAGCATCACTTACCGGGATCTAGGGTTGAATCCGATTCCCTACATTGATGCTACTTGGATACAAGCAAAGTTCACATCACCAGAGCAATATACGCCAGAATTAGCAACTGCGATCGAGCTTTCAGACAAACTGATTGATGAGCTTTTTGCGGCAGATTACTATGTTCTCTCGACTCCAATGTACAACTTCAGTATCCCGGCAGTGCTGAAATCCTACCTTGATCACATTATTCGACCAAGACGCACTTTTACAGTCAGTGCTAACGGATTTAAGGGATTAGTCACACACAAAAAGATGTTGGTGATCACGGCTCGCGGCAGTGATTTTCGTTCTGGCTCTGACCTTGCTGCATCGGATTTCCAAGAACCCTTTTTGAGAACAGCCTTTAACTTCATTGGAATTACAGAGATTGAGTTTGTCAATGCCAATGGATTGAGAACTGAATTACGAGAACAATCTCTCGTTGAGGCACGCGAGCAACTAAAAGCATTAGCAACGAGTTGGTGAGAAATAAAAGGAGTACAACCATGCCCTTACGTCAATATCAGAATTACGCGAGAAGGAACAACGTCTGAGCAAAAAGCTGAACTGATTAAGGGAGTAACCGAGCTTCTCGTTCAGGTGTTGAATAAAGATCCAGCAATCACATTTGTGCTGATCGATGAGGTTGCGACTGAAGACTGGGGAGTTACTGGAATGTCAGTTCAGGCGTTGCGGCAAACTCAGAATAACCAGGCTGAGAAACCTCCTCAAACTAGAGACAAATCTTTGACCTGAATTGGAAGTACTAGCTAACGCTACATTTATGTCAAAGGTCAATTTTTTATGAACATCTTCATTGTTCTGGCTCATCCTGAACCTAAATCCTTGAATGGTTCTCTAAAAGATCTGGCAGTTTCAGTTCTGGCGAATCAAGGACATCACGTTCAAGTCTCCGATCTTTATCGTATGAACTGGAAAGCGGTTGCCGACGAACAAGACTTTCTGCACGCGCAAACCCACGATCGCTTCAGTTACATTCATGCCTCTAAACACGCTTTTGCTGCGCATACACAAACATCTGACATTGAAGTAGAACAGCAGAAACTACTGTGGGCAGATGCTGTTATCTTTCAGTTTCCAATGTGGTGGTTTTCCATGCCTGCTATCTTGAAAGGTTGGTTTGAGCGGGTGTATGCTTACGGATTTGCTTATGGGGTCGGTGTTCATGAGGGAACTCGCTGGGGCGATCGATATGGTGAAGGCAAACTGATGGGAAGACGCACCATGCTTTCGATTACAGTAGGTGGACGACTACCGCACTACATCGAACGGGGAGTCAATGGTGCAATGGAAGATTTGCTGTTCCCAATCCATCACGGCATCCTCTGGTATCCCGGCATGGATGTACTGCCACCCTTTGTGGTTTATCAAGCCGATCGCCTGACCGCAGAGCAGTATGAAACCGTTGCTCAGGACTATCAACAACGACTGGAAAACTTGTTCACAGATGCACCCATTCCCTATCGCAGTCAAAACGGTGGACACTACGATGAACGGCAAGTTCTCAAATCTGAGTTTGGCAGCGGACAAGGTGGATTACGATTACATCTGCTCCAACCAGACGAAGTTGCGGATCAGCGTCCTCTCCCAAGAAACCGTCAAGCAGGCGAGAGCGCAGCAAGATGGCGGTGAAGTGAAATTGGCTCATACTCAGTAACACTGCAAAATCTGCAAGCTTAAAGTCCTGGTCTAGATATTCGTGAATGTACTCCAACATCTGTAAAAGTGGACGCTGCAACAATTCACCTTCATAGGCAGGAGTTGACTGTTTGGTTTCAGTCATTTGTCTGACTTCTAGCTACATCTTTCTGGTACAAACACATGACAACTCAAACACTGACAATAACGCTACTAAGTCCCTTCGATTTGGCAGGGTTGCCCCTTAAAAATCGAGTAGTAATGGCTCCTCTGACTCGTGGACGAGCAGGCAAGGAGCGCCTCCCCAACGCTTTAATGGCAGAGTATTATGCTCAACGAGCATCAGTTGGATTAATTATCGCTGAAGCGACTGCTATCTCTAAACAGGCGAACGGTTGGCAGAATAGTCCTGGAATTTACTTGGAGGAGCAGTCGCAAGCCTGGAAACAGGTTGTTGATGCTGTTCATGCGAAAGGGACACCATTCTTTCTCCAACTCTGGCACTGTGGGCGAGCGTCTCACAGTAGTTTTCAGGAAAATGGTCAATTACCTGTTTCTGCCTCTGCCATCAAACTGAACGGAAAAGAGATTCGCACTCCCACTGGCAAGCAAGCCGCTGAAACTCCCCGTGCCTTAGAAACAAACGAGATCCCTTTAATCGTTGAAGATTATCGTCAGGCTGCCCAGCGCGCAAAAGATGCTGGTTTTGATGGTGTGGAAATTCATGCAGCGAATGGCTATTTAATTGATCAGTTTCTACAATCAAAAACTAACCACCGCACCGATCGATATGGGAGTAGCCTGGAGAATCGTTATCGTTTTCTCAAAGAAATCGTAGAAGCGATTCTGACAGTGTTTCCTGCTAACCGAGTGGGCGTAAGACTGTCTCCGAACAGCACGTTTAACGACATGGGTTCTCCAGATTTTCGGGAGACTTTTCTCTATGCCGCTCAGCATTTGAATACGTGTGGTCTGGGCTACTTATCTCTGGTCGATGGTCTGTCATTCAATGGCTTTCATGAACTAGGAGAGCCGATGGTTGCGTCCGAATTTCGGAACGTGTTCAAGAATCCAATGATGGTGAACGGTGGCTATACCCAAGAAACCGCTTCGTCTGCGATCGCATCTGGCAACGCTGACTTGGTTGCCTTTGGGCGACCCATCATTAGCAATCCAGACTTGGTTGAGCGGTTTGCAAACGGCTGGTCTTTAAATCCACCCGCCGACCCCGGTGTTTGGTATTCCTTCGATCAAGAAGGCTATACCAACTTTCCCACCTATCGCGCATCCTAAGAGGAAATCTAATCATGCCTAAAGTTGTCAAGTTCTATGAATTTGGTGAACCTGATGTTCTGAAGCTCGAAGAAGAACCACTCCGCCAACCTCAAGCGGGAGAAGTCCGCATTCAGGTGCAGGCATTGGGTCTTAACCGCGCCGAGGTGATGTATCGCACCAATAGTTACCCTGAGCAAGCCCAATTCCCGTCTCGCATTGGCTACGAAGCAGCAGGCATTGTGGATGCGATCGGGGAGGAAGTAACCAAGTTTCAGGTGGGCGACCCTTGCGGTATCTCCGTAGGAGCGCGCGTCAGCACCATCCCCGGATTCAGCCTGAATCAATACGGTGTAGCAGGTGAAGTTGCTATCGTGCCAGCGACTCGCATCGCCAGATATCCAGAACAGTTCTCGCCAGAGGAAGGGACATCCATTTGGATGCAGTATCTGACTGCTTACGGAGCACTGGTTGAATTTGGCAAACTCAAACAAGGCGATGTCGTTGCGATTACCGCAGCCAGTAGCAGTGTGGGTATCGCTGCGATTCAAATGGTTAACGATGCTGGAGGAACAAGTATTGCAATTACCCGCAAGGCAGACAAGCGAGAAAGACTAATTCAGGTAGGTGCTCAACATGTCGTCATTACTGACAAAGAAGATATGGTTGAGCAGGTCAATACAATCACAAATGGCAAGGGTGCAGAGATTGTGTTTGACCCTGTGAGTGGGTCTTACTTGGAAAAATTAGCGGACATTGTTGCACCGGAAGGTCTGATTATGGAATATGGTTGGCTGGCTGAAGGAACGCCCGTCTTTCCAGTGGTTGCTGCGATCGTCAAGGGCTTTCGGGTACAAGGCTTTCATCTGGGCTATCATGTCACCGCTTACCCGGAGCGGTTGCAGGCAGGAATTCGCTATGTCAACCAGCGATTGCAGTCAGGAGCTTTTCGTCCGCTAATTGCTGAAAAACGATTCACCCTCGATCAAATTGTTGATGCCTATCGATACATGGAGTCGAACGAGCAACTGGGGAAAATTGTGATTTCAGTCTGACACACCTCAAAAAACTCTCGAAACCCCGATTCTTGCATCTTTTTTAGGTGAAAACCCATGACGGCTCAAACACTTGCTAAAACCTTACTAAGTCCCTTTGATTTGGCAGGGCTGCCGCTGAAAAACCGCGTGGTCATGGCTCCTTTGACTCGTGGACGAGCAGGCAAGGAGCGCCTCCCCAATGCTTTGATGGCAGAGTACTATGCTCAACGAGTTTCAGTTGGTTTGATCATTTCTGAAGGGGCTACCATCTCGAAACAAGCAAATGGTTGGTTGAATAGTCCTGGAATTTACTTAGAGGAACAGGCGCAAGCCTGGAAACAAGTTGTCGATGCAGTTCACGCGAAAGGTGCGCCATTTTTTCTGCAACTTTGGCATACTGGACGAGCCTCTCACAGTAGCTTTCAGGAAAATGGTCAATTACCTGTTTCTGCCTCTGCAATCAGACTTAAAGATGAATACATTCATACTCCAGTTGGCAAGCAACCCTATGAAACGCCCCGCGCTCTGGAAACGAACGAAATCTCTTTGATCGTGGAAGATTATCGGCAGGCTGCTCAGCACACTCAAGATGCTGGTTTTGATGGAGTGGAAATTCATGCAGGTTATGGCTACCTGATCGATGAGTTTTTGCAATCTAAAACCAACCATCGCATCGATCGATATGGAGGTAGTCTAGAGAATCGCTACCGCTTCCTCAAAGAAACTGTCGAGGCGATTCTCACAGTGTTTCCTGCTAACCGAGTGGGAGTGAGGCTGTCTCCAAACAGTACTTATAACGACATGGGTTCTCCAGATTTCCGAGAAACGTTTCTCTATGTTGCTCAGCAGTTGGATCGGTATGGTCTAAGTTACCTGGCTCTGATCGATGGACTGGAGTTCAACGGCTTTCATCAGCTAGGAGAACCGATGGTGACGGGCGAATTTCGTGACGTATTTCAGGGTGCAATCATGGCGAATGGTGACTACACGCAAGAGACTGCCTCAGCCGCTATTAAAGATGGCAATGCTGACTTGATTGCCTTTGGGCGACCGATGATCAGCAATCCAGATTTGGTTGAGCGGTTTGCCAATGGCTGGTCTTTAAATCCACCCGCCGACCCCGGTGTTTGGTTCTCCTTTGATAAAGCAGGCTACACCGATTTCCCGACTTACTCATGACATTCCAAACTAGAAAAACTGAATGAATTATGTCTTCTCAAACTGTCATTATTACAGGTGCCGCAACTGGCTTAGGCTACGCAATTGCTGAAAGTTTTCTCAGCGCTGGAGCGAACGTAGTACTGAATGGTAGAACATTCTCAAAGCTCGAAATTGCAGCCCAGAAACTGAATCAGGTGGATCGCGTCCAGGTTGCAGGTGACATAACCGAGCCTGCATTTGCGTCTGAGCTTGTTGCTAAGACCGTTGCTAGATTTGGTAGAGTCGATGTCCTGGTTAATAATGCAGGTATATTCGCCAGCAAGCACTTTACTGACTATACGATCGATGAACTCGATCAATTTCTGACCTACGTTCGTGGCACCTATGCACTGACTCAGGAAACCGTCAAACAGATGCGATTAGCGCAAAGCGCAACTCCGAAGGAACCGCAAGGTGAGGGGGGAGCCATTATCAACATCAGTACCATTCTTGCTTTCAATGGAATTAAGGCTCTGCCTTCTTCTGCACCAATCATGGCGAAAGCAGCAATCACAGCGATGGTCAAAAACTTGGCGATCGAGCTAGCCGCAGACTGAAGTGGGCCCGTAGGGTTGGACAAAAGATAGATGGGGAATAAGCTACAGATCTAGGTCATGAATCCATCACGTTGGTAATCTAGAACCTATTCGATCTTTCGATTCATTGGTGTTCACACTCTTTAGATTATCACAATACACTTCGTTTGGTGTTTTGTATTCTAATCCTTGATGTGGACGCACTTGATTATACCAATTCATCCACTGTTTCACTTCCTGTGTCAAGTGTTGCCCGTTCTCAGATGACTTCAGGTAAATCAACTCATACTTCAAACTCCTCCATAACCGCTCAATAAAGATGTTGTCGTGACAGCGCCCTCGTCCATCCATGCTGATTTGGACATTCGCTGCTTTCAGGCAGTCGGTGAACACATTTGCCGTAAACTGTGCCCCTTGATCGCTGTTGAAGATCTCTGGGCAGGAATAGCCCGATAAGGCTTCACTCAACGCCTCGACACAGAAGTCCACGTCTAGCGTGTTGGAGATGCGCCACGATAGAACCTTTCGACTGTACCAGTCCATCACTGCCACCAGGTAGAAATGCCCTTTGGCTCCCGGAAGATAAGTGATGTCGGTACACCACACTTGATTGGCGCTCGTGATGGCAAGTCCTCTCAATAGATCAGGATAGACCCGATGCGCGGGATGCGCTTTGCTCGTGTTTGGTTTGGGGTAGATCGCAAACAACCCCATCTGCCGCATCAGGCGTTGAACTCGCTTTCGATTCACTTGGTATCCGCATGATCGTAAGAAAACAGTCATCTTGCGGCTGCCGTAAAAGGGCGTTTCCAGGTACTGCTCATCCAGCAACCGCATGATCGCTAATTCTTCTTCTGAGGGCGGCAATGCCTGGTAATAGAAACTCGACTCCTTGCGGGTATCTCGAAGAGCGCTTGCAATCTGTAATAGCTCACACTGGCTAGCAATGCTTAACTCGCCATGACAGCGATCTACCAGGGCTTTTCGCTCAGCAATCCCAAGCGTGCCGACCTGTTGACTAAAAAATCCCGCTCCACCTTTAACTGCCCGATCTGCCGATACAACTCGTCGATCTGAGCGCTCGTTTCTGGTTCGATTTGGCTCACTTTGCCCCCACGCTCAAACAACTCACTCGCGCCCGCTAAAAGCTGTCGTTTCCACCCGTGGATCATCGTCGGATGCACACTGTGTTGACTCGCAATCTCGGCAATGGTTTTCTCTCCTTTGATCGCTTCAAGCGCGACTTTCGCTTTGAATTGGGCGCTATGCTGTTTGCGTTTATTTTGGCTCATCTTCCACTCCTATCATGGGTTGGCGGTTTAGAGCTTATTCACCTGTCCAGTTTCTTGGTTCCACTTCAGACAATATCCGAATCAATGCTGTCGCTCCTGGCATTGTTCTGACTCCCTTATTGGGTGATGTGGATGATGAAGCACTGGCTCGCTTGAAACAGCAACAACCGCTTAGAAGAGTGGGCACACCCAAAGATATTGCTGATGCCGTTTTATATCTAGCGAATGCAAACTGGGTGACTGGCGTAGTTCTTCCGGTTGATGGTGGCGTTGCTGCGGGTGGTGATGGAACTAGCAACCTTAAGCTTGTCACAAGACTTGACATAGCCCACAATGCTCTTTCGTCTGAATCAATGCTTTCGGGTTTACGCAGTCAGGAATGAGGCGTTTTGTTGATTACTCAAGCGCCTGCCGTAAATTTTTTAACGCATAGGAGAAAACAATGTATCGATCGAGAAAGTTTTTTGCTCTCGGTGGCTCTGCTATTACCGCATCCGTCTTAGCGATCGCCGCCGCATCTATTGCTGCAAACCGAGTAGAGACATACCAGAATGCTGTAACCAAATTTTGTCTAGACAGCAATGATTTTCGGCAAGTCTACACCCATCCCTGCGGCGGCGAACACCAAAAGTGGGAGGTCATTCCCAAAGGCAGAAACGTGCGGAACCTCAAGAGTGTCGCAACCAGATCTTGCTTGGACAGCGATGACAATCGGCGAGTCTACACGCATGGATGTAACGGTGGCGCTTACCAGAAGTGGGAGGTCATTCGCCGCGGCAATGCAGTCGTGTTCAGGAATATGCAAACCAAGTTTTGTCTAGACAGCAATGCTGCTCGCCAAGTCTACACCCATCCTTGCGGCGGCGATTACCAAAAGTGGCGCTGATAATGTCGCTCACATTCAATCGAGGTGAAATTATGTTTAGAATCATCCTTTGTTCAATGCAACAAGGCTTAGGAGTACAAGTTGCGTTTCTGAGTCTACTCCTAGGAGCGATCTCAATTCCGAATGCTGCGGCTGAACTGCCACAAGATGCGATTAGCGCAGAGCGCAAGTCCGAAAGAATCGCAGTAACACTGATGGATGGTAGAACCGCTTTCACAAATCCCCCTTCTTTAGTCAAGGCTTCAGCAAGTTATTCTCAGCAGGCGATGCCATCTCAATACACCTTCACCATCCGCATCTCCGCGAATGCAGGCGCTCCTTTACAAGCAGTCAAGCTGTCTTCAGATGATCAGATTCCGGTTCAGTTTGATGTCAACAATATTCACGCTTATGCAGGAGATCGAGCGAAAGGGCAAGCACTAACACTGGCAAAAGTTGGAGGAAATCAGCCTGCGAATGCTAAAGATACGGTTGTTGCCTTTGATCCGCCCATTCAACCAGGAAACACGGTGACGATCGCGATCGATGTTCCCCGCAATCCCAGCCAAGGTATTTACCTCATTGGTGTTACCGCCTATCCGACTGGAAGCAATCCGATGGGACAGTTTCTAGGATTTGGTCGCTTCAGCTTCTACTCGAATCAGTAAAATGTTCTGGACAAAACTCGATGTCGATCGACATCGCCTGAACCTTGAATGGATCAACGCTCTAGAGTCGGTGATACAGGAGGTAAAACTGACATGAATGACAATCTTCCTCGCAAGGCATATCAAGCCTTTAACACCCGTGATATTGATACCGTTCTATCTCTCCTGCATCCGGATGTTGCCTGGGCAAATGGCATGGAAGGTGGGTATGTGCATGGACATGCTGAAGTGCGTGATTACTGGAATCGTCAGTGAAGTTTGATTGATCCACACGTTGAGCCGCGACGCTTCACAGCCGATGAGACAGGGCAAACGGTGGTTGATGTTCATCAAGTGGTGTGTGATTTGGACGGCAATGTGATTGTGGATCAAAGGGTTCAGCATGTGTATGTGATCGAACAGGGTTTAATCAAGCGCATGGAAATCCAGTCAATTGACCAGTAGATTGAGTGGCGAACTTGCAGCTTAACAAAAGGCAAAAGGAACCAAGTTGATTTAGTACAATTGCACTGCTATTATATGATCGTCTCCCAGCCAAGCTGAATTAAAGTACCGCTCTAAATCTAATCTGCCCGCTTTCAAATCAACTTATGGAGGGTTCAGACATGGACAACAATCCCAGTATTCTCTCCCACGTTTCGATCGGCACCAACGACTTTGAACGAGCGATCGCGTTTTACGATGCTGTTTTGTCCCCACTCGGTTGCAAGCGACTGATGGAACATCCAGGTGCGATTGCGTATGGCAAACAGTACCCCGAATTTTGGGTGGGAACCCCGTTTGATGGACAGCCCGCAACCGTTGGCAATGGCACTCATATCGGCTTCATCGCTCCCACGAAAGAAGCTGTCCATGCCTTCTACGAAGCAGCACTCGCAGCAGGTGGCAGAGACGAAGGTGCGCCCGGTAGCAGACCCGACTACAGTGAGCCATACTACGGTTGCTTTGTGCGCGATCCAGATGGACATAAGGTAGAAGCTGCTTTTTGGGATGAACAACTTGAGCAAGAACTGAACTCCAGCAAATCTGCGTAAGCTGAACCACTAAACAATTCCATTCAACTTGTAAAAGAGGAATTAACTATGACCAAATTCATTCCTGATGGTTTTCATACCGTGACTCCTTATCTCACCGTCCAAGGCGCGAATCAACTGCTTGAATTTATGAAGACTGCCTTTGATGCTGAGGAAATTCTCTGCATGAAACAACCGGATGGCACGATCAGACATGCAGCAGTGAAGATCGGTGATTCGATGATTGAACTATCCGAGGCAAAGGCAGAATGGACACCGATGCCTGGAGCGATCCACCTTTATGTAAGCGACACTGATGCGGTTTATCAGCGCTCACTTCGAGCAGGTGCAACTTCACTACAAGAACCAACGGATATGTACTACGGTGAGCGGGGCGCTGCTGTGAAAGATGCTGTCGGCAATCACTGGTATATTGCCACTCATTTGGAAGATTTATCTTCAGAGGAATTGGCAAGGCGAGAAGCAGTTTTCGCACATCAGTCACACTAAACTCTTTTCGTCATTTCAGTCAGTCTTGGAGGTTGTATGTCTGACGTTCCCAACATTATCCACATGAACGCTCTGGAATGGAAGGAGGAAAATTACTCTGAACATTACACGGGTTGGTCAAAGCGACTATCTTCGCCTGCGATGGATCGCGATCGAGGTCACATTGGGGTGAGAGTCGATCGGCTGCGTCCTAAAACGCTCTCCTGTCCTTTTCATTACCATATGCACGAAGACGAATTTTGTCTAATTCTCAAAGGCAAAGCGACACTTCGGTATGGTGATCGAACGATCGAAGTCAAAGAAGGGGATGCGATTTCATTTCCACGCGGAGAACGAGTGGCTCATCAGTTCTACAATCACACCGATGAGCCTGTAGACATTCTTATGGTGGGCGAAAATCTGCCGCACGAGGTGTGTTATTACCCAGACTCGGACAAATGGATGGTGAGTTCGATCGAGAAAGTCGGCAAGTTCGAGAACACCGATTACTGGACGGATGAACCTGATCCCCCTATCTTGAAATCTCAGCCATGACTGTTCAATGAAATATGGCAACGGTGTCACTTGAAGCGTGGATCGATGACTAATTTTTTTATCTTTTCGCTGCTGCTAGTCGCGAGGATTTTTGGAGAAGAAAAGATGTTAGTCGAAGAATTAGAAGGGTACGAAGCGTACAAAACCAAAGTGAAGTGTAGACTTCTTCCTCTAGTCTGGTAATTCGATCGAAATCAAGGGAACTGTGACTGACTCTACTCAAAACATGGTACACAAAATCGTTGGAGAATGATCAACGTGACAAACCCAAACGCTTTCATCTTACGAGCCGAGCAAATTGCTGCCGATCAACAAAGCTTTTCTCACCCCTGGAACTCGAACTCTGAACTATCAGGAACTCAACTGGGGCATAAAGTCGGGCTACAGCGCACAGGAGTCAATTTCATCCGAGTGCCGCCTGGTAAAGAATCGTTTATCTATCATTCCCATCATCGCGAAGAAGAATGGATTTTCATCCTATCAGGGTTTGGCATTGCAGAAATTGATGAAGTAGAATTTGAAGTTGGTGCTGGCGATTTTATGGGATTTCCAACGCCCTCTGTTGCTCATCATTTGAGAAACACAGGCAACGAAGATTTAGTGTATCTAGCAGGAGGAGAAAATCTGGATGTCGAAATTGCTGATTTTCCTCGGCTGAAAAAACGAATGCTTCGACAGGGAGAAACCGTCGAAATTTATGATTTCTCCGATGCGAAACCCTTTGAACCAATAGAAACATAACCCCAGAATGCAGGGAGCCTGCGACCTTTTGTGATAGCTAATCTGTTTCTAGGGTGCATTGCTATGTTGATCGTTTGGCAAGGCAGAGCAACTCATAAAGTGGTTGGGCGAACACCCTTCGCGTGAGCCGCAGGCACCGATGCAAAGTTGATTTATCTGTACCCAGTTGCATCCGCAGGCTTGCCCATTGCTTCTACTTCTTGGATATAGCGCCATGCATCCGGCTGAGAGCCATCAATGTCAGTAAAGTCATAAACCTGCGCCAGTTGACCACTGGAAAGCGCTTGTTCATTCCAGCGATCGACCCTTGGATCACCTGCGAGATGGGCAACCGCCCGCCCAATATAATGCGGCGTTTCCGAAATCACAAAATGCGGTTCCTTTGCGGTTGCCTCCTGCCAATTCGCTTCACTCACGCCAAAATGGTCGAGCATCAGTTCTGATCGTAGCCATCCTGGTGTTAACGCCACTGCCGTACCCTGATAGGGTCGAAGTTCTTGCGATAATCCCCATGCCATCCGAATAATCGAAGTTTTGGCAAGATCATAGAACAGCGATAGCCGATAGTTCTGCTGGTTATAGTCTGCCGTTCCGTCTGTTACTTCAACCACCAAGCCGCCAGGCTTCTGGATTAAGAGCGGCAGAGCAAAATGACTTGTGATCAAATGGGTGTCGATCGCGGTTTTTAGCAGTCGCAATCCCTTCTCTAGAGAAAGCTCCCACATGGGCTGGTTAAACTCTGTCCAATGTTCTCCACCAATATCGTTAACGAGAATGTCGAGATGACCTTGCTCTTGTTTGATGCGTGTAATGAGCGATCGCACTTGTTCAGGGTCGAGATGATCCACCTGAATTGCAATTCCTTTTCCACCTGCCTGATTCACCAACTCTGCTGTTTCTTCAATGGTTTCAGGGCGATCGTATTCTGATCGCTGTGTAGAAGTACTACGTCCAGTCACATAAACCGTTGCTCCGGCTGCCCCAAGTTCGACCGCAATCCCTCGACCTGCGCCGCGAGTGCCACCAGCGACGATCGCAATCTTATCTTTTAATGGTTGCATAATGCCTCCTCAAAATTGTTCTGGACAATGACACTTGCTTGTCCGCTGATACTGACAGCATAAAGGTCATTTCATGACACCCTTTGTCATATTTCAGCAATAGAGTAGAAAGTAGTTGCGAGCGTTTGGAGAATTGTGATGCGCGCCGATCGACTCCTCTCTATCTTGATGTTGCTGCAAGTTCATTCTCGGTTAACCACACGCGAACTAGCAGAACGATTGGAAGTGTCTGAGCGCACTATTCACCGGGATATGGATGCGCTCAGCAGTTCGGGGGTTCCAGTGGTAGCAGAACGCGGCAAGAGCGGAGGTTGGGGCTTGATGGAACACTATCAAACTACATTAACCGGACTCAACCTGGCAGAAATTCAGGCGTTGTTTTTGCCGAAACCCACACATTTATTAGCCGATTTAGGCTGGAGTCAGGCGTTTGAAGCCGCATTACTCAAACTTCTAGCCGCATTGCCTGCCGCTAATCGTCAGCAAGCAGAAGTGGTGAGCCAACGGATTCATGTTGACCCAACCGGATGGCATCACTGGGAAGAAGAGATGTCAGCCTTTCCGGTTCTGCAATCTGCAATTTGGCAAGAACGACAAGTTTACTTGAGCTATGAGCGCGGCAATGGTAAGCAAGTTGAACGATTAGTCAATCCTCTTGGATTAGTTGCCAAAGGGAGCATCTGGTATTTAGTCGCAGCGGTAGAGGAAGAAGTGCGCTCTTACCGGATTTCACGAGTGCAAAATGCTGCCTTGACAGACTTTCACTGTGTACGTCCAACAGAATTCAATTTAGCCGACTATTGGCAGCGATCGATGGTGGAATTCCAGGCAAATCTTCCTGCCTACCGTGTGACAGTGCGGGTTGCTCCAGAAGCAATGTCTTGGTTGCGGTATGGGGGTTACTTTGCTCGAATTGAACGGATTGATGCTCCCGATGCTGAAGGCTGGATTCCTGTCTTGCTGCGGTTTGATATCGAAAAAGCAGCTTGTGCGTATGTATTGGGGTTTGGCGCACAAATGGAAGTGATCGAACCTTTAGAGTTACGCGATCGCGTTTTGCAAGCCGCTAAGGAAGCGATCGCGTTCTACACCGAACGTTGAATCAACTCGGATCAATGATGCTATCTGTTTGCAAGATTGGCATAGAATTTAAGCAGACGAACACGTACCCGTGTAGCAAAGCGATCGAGCATCAAGGGAACGATGACTGACTCTGCTCAAAACAAGCTACCTCTCGTTCTTCCTCAGCCGCCAATTCTGGCAAGTGATGGCGCGAACTGGAAAAACATTCAATTCGCCCATTTTCGGCAATCTCCTTGTCAGGTGCCGGAGCAGGTGTTGCCTTTTCATGTCATTTGTATGAATGCGGGTAAACCCGTTCGACTGGAACAAGCCGTCGATGGACAAAAAGAAACCGTTGACTCAGTGCTAGGAGATTTAGCGATTTATCCAGCTTATGCAACTCAGGCGTTCGGCTGGGACACAGAAACTGAGTTTTTCAATCTGTTTTTAGAGCCAACATTCCTGACTCAAGTTGGGTATGACGTATTTGGGAACGATCGCATCGAACTCATTCCTCACCTCGCAGCATTGTTCGATCCATTTCTTCAACAAATGGGGTTTGCGTTAAAAACATCTTTGGAAATTGACGGAGAAAACAGCAATCTTTATGCTGATTCAATGGCACAGGCACTCGTTGTTCATCTTTTATGCCGATATTCAAGCAGTTCCCGTCAAATCAAACCCATCATAGGTGGCTTTACTCAGCAGCAATGGAGGCAAATTTCTAGTTTTATTGATGCAAACCTGGATCAGAATATTAGCCTAACTGAGTTAGCTGCGATCGTGCAGTTAAGTCCTTATCATTTCGCGCATTTGTTTAAGAAGTCAACGAATACATCACCTCATCAATACCTAATTTATTGCCGGATTGAACGGGCTAAACAATTGATGCGGATGGGAGATTTGTCACTTGCAATGATTGCTCAGATGGTTGATTTTGCCAGTCAAGGACATTTCACCTATCACTTCAAACGTTTGATGGGTGTAACGCCCAAAGTTTTTTATATGCGCTCGCAAGAACGTTGAAAACGATCGCAAGAACCTTGAAGAAAAGCAGTTGTACATTGCCACATACTGAGTGCATAAGCTGATTTCAAGGTTCGCTGATGCAACACATCCTTCATATTGACGCGAGCTACAGTGGGGAGCGATCGGTATCACGAGTTTTGTCTCATGACTTTATCACAGCTTGGAAGAAGCTTCACCCTGAAGCTGCCGTTCTCTACCGAGATCTAGGGCATTTTCCAGTTCCCTACATTAACGAAGCCTGGATTGCCGCCACTCATTCGTCACCCGAAATTCTTACACCTGAAATGATTGCAGCTTTGGAAGTGTCTAATCCACTGCTAGAAGAGTTTTTGTCGGTTGATGGTTATGTTTTTGGAGTGCCAATGTATGGCTTTACAATTCCGGCAACTTTAAAAGCCTACTTTGAACATTTGATTCGGCTTGGACGAACTTATGAGGTCACTAAAGCAGGGGTTAAAGGGCTGGTGCATGGAAAGAAGGCGCTGTTTATTACGAGCTGCGCTGGTAATTATGCTCCGGGTTCTACTTTTGGTGAGGATCATCAGGAACCGTATCTTCGGACGCTGTTTAAATCGTTTGGAATCAAGGATGTTCAGTTTGTCAATGCAGGTAATCTGATTTTCAAAGATCGAGAACAGTCTATTTCAGCAGCTCAAGCAAGTCTTCAATCCCTTGCAACTCAATGGTAAGGAACGACAACATTCTTTAGGCGATCGTGCCTGTTGTAAAACATGACTACTAACACTTGTACGAAAGGAAGGAATTATCATGTCTCATGAGAATATTGAAACCGCTCGTCGTCTATTCAAAGCTGTTGAAACACGCGATGTCGCTGGAGTGCTTGCCACTTATGATCCTGAGATTGTCATCCACGATGCTGCATCTCTCCCCTATGGTGGCATTCATCACGGTCTAGAAGGAGCAAAACAACACGTTGAAGGGGCGGCTCTAGCCTGGAACCATCTTCAACCGGAAGCCGCTAGAAAGATGAATGGTGTGTTTCTGGATGCAGGCGAGTACGTCGTCGTGCTATGGCGGCTCAAAGGATTAGAAGCGAGTAGTGGTAGAACACTAGATGCGCCCGTGGTCAGCGTTTATAAAATGCGGGATGCAAAAATCATTGAGTCCCAAATGTTTTACTCGGATACAGTTGCGATTAGCGCTTTTTTGTGCAACTCCGAAGGAACCGCGCAATTTTTAGCAGGCAAACCCTAAATTGGCAGATTGGGAGAGAAACAGAATTAATCTTTTCTCTCGCAACCTCAGCATCAACTGATTCAACAGTGCCAACTGCTCGCAGTCTTGTTTTCTTCTGGAGTTCTCCGAATTGAATTGAGTCGCGATTGCTCAACACCAATATTAAAGTAGGAATTAAAGTAGGATGCAATTACAACGGGTAGAAGGATCGCGCGATGTGCAACTTTTTCTTAGCCCCCTTTTAAGGGGGTTGGGGGATCACACCGTCGGAGGCACAGCCAGAGATCCCCCCTCAATCCCCCTTCAAAATTGGGGGACGTTGACTAGAAAGGGCGTTGCTGAATCAGGGGATGAATTGCCCCAAAGCGGCGGGAAATCCAAGGTTCAAAGTCCCCCAATTTTGGGGGATTTAGGGGGCGAAAAGATGGACACTTCCCACAGATTCATTCCTCCAATCAGCAACGCCCTAGAAAGTTGCCCGTCGCGTAGGATCTTCAAATGACAACGATTCGACTAGCACAACTCATTGATGCGAAGGCTGTATTGACCCTTGCTCAAGGATTAGCGACAACATTTGTGATTGACCCGCAGGCATTTGACCTCACTTTCCCAGACCTTCTCGCTGATCCGTCAAGCTATTTGGTAGTGGCGATCCATGATGCTTCCATTCGCAACAACAGAGTAGGCGAACCACAGGAACCGAGTAGCGTCGCTCAGGAAATTGTGGGCTATGGAATACGGCGTTTGTTGAATCTGACGATAAACGGCTACAAGCGTCTACAGTTAGGAAATTTCTCCAAACAATTTCTGATTGATTTGAGCAGTTTCTGCATAAAAATTTATCGCAGTACCCATTAGATAAATGAGTCGTGCCGACACTATTGGAACGAGAGGAATAAATTGATGAATCATTCAGATAGAAATTGGAACAACCTGTTCGGAGAATATACGACCGATGAGACTGCTTGGTATGGGCAGTGGAATTCGTACTCTCCTGAGCAGGAGTTGATCAAGAGCAAACAGGTAATCAGAAGTTTTCGATCGAATGTAGATAATACAGTCATTACTCACACCAACCGCTATCTGGATGATGATGGAAATGTTGTGGATAAAACAAGCTGGCAGATCGATCGAGAAACCTGTAACCAGCCGAATGGAGTGAGCCATCCTGCCGCATCCTCAATGCGAACGTTGTCATTTGGAGCAGGTGCGACGGCTTGGCTTTCACAGAAACTCAGCCTCGGAAACGCCTGTGGTCTAGAACTTTTCTTTGGAAATCACGAATGGCGATCGAGTGTTGTGATCGTCTATGGAGAAAATGGTCAGCTTGATCGGATTACACACATTCGAGAACACCGGGGCGGCTTCTCTGATCAATTCCTGAGCAAAGAGCTATCAGAACTTTCAGGAAATTGGATTGGAAAGAAACGCTGCATGACTCCTGACCTGAGCATTTCATCTGAAGAAGAGACTCAAGTCTCCTTTGATCAAACCAGTGACCCTGACAAAATCATTCGCCTTCCCGGCAACACGATCGTCAAGTTTTCTGAGAGCGTCGATGTGAATCAACCGATTCAGCTTGCAGCAGGTCACCAAATAGCAGACGATCAATTACAGTTTCTTGCGGCTCACTATGATACTACAGGTTCGTTCACGCAGTTGGTTTCTGCAACGTTACAATCTTAGTCTCGACTGAGGTAGCTGGTCTAATAAACTAGCTGCTTGAGTCGTAAAATGCACCCACGAAGCAAGTCTGTCGAAACTGTGTAACACACAATAAATTTGCGGGAGAACGCAGCCTTGTCTATCCTCAAACCTATTCAGATTCGTCAACTCCTCAATCTCTCAGCTAACATCGATCGCATGATTGATACTATCGGTAAACTGAGCGGTTGGCTGGTGATGCTGACGATCGCAGTTGACTTCTACTTACTCAAACCGCAGCTTGAGTTCCAGATTTCGTCCCAGGGTTGTCCTCCGGTTTCGAGTCCGCACTGGCTGCTGGTGGCTTTGAGAATTAATTCGTTGTTCCAGCGATGTCTCAGTTCTAACGTTAGATTTCCTAACATGGTGTCGCGGCAGGCAAAGCGCAAGCCCGTGGCAGTGGGGGCGCGTAGCGGCGTTCCGGGTAGGTCGGTGGTGCCCGTGAGGGTGACTGTGTACTGGGCGTTTTTTGCCTCCATTTTCCAGTAGCCCCAGGGTTGAATGTCCCAACTGACTTGAGAATTCCAGGGCACAAATTCGTAAAATTTTCCTTTGTGATGAATGCCGATCATCGCCACCGATTCCATCCACCACAATACGCCTCGTCTGCCGCCGCCTGCTGTTAATGCTAGATCTGGCTCATTCTCAAAATGGTTGCAGTTGAGCCAAAACCACTTTTGCGGAAAGGCTCCACCCCAATTCTTTTCACTATACGCCGGGGCGTTCACGAATTCATATCGCTTCCCATTCCAAGCAATCCAACCAGTGGCTAATCCATGCGCCATGAGAATTTGCCAGCCCGGTTCAAAGATTTGCAGCGACGACAGAAAACCCGCCGTTGACTGCTGCGGACTGCCCGAACTCGCCCACCCGTATACAGGCTGAATTTCATACTGCCATTCCGCAGACTTGCCGTTGGGTTCGTGCAGTTTGCCTTGATGCCAGGTGGCCGTCGCCTGATAGCCTTCCTGAACGTGACGATCGAACCCTTCCCGCTCCAAATATTCAGGCTGACTCAAATCTGTTTTGCCCCAGTGACCCAACCCCAGCGCGTCTTTCCAGGCCCAAAAGCGACTCACATCGGGAAAGGTACGACAGAGGTATTCATCATCAGCACCGAGAATTTGCGCTGCACCGCCACTGTATGGTTGCTTGCCTGTGGGGTCTTCGATCGAATACATAAATGCAAACGTCTGACCCTGTGGCACCGTCACTCGGTAATACCAACCTTCAAAAAAATTGCGGCTGCTTCCATTCCAGTGATAGCCGCTATGAGGGGTCTGTAAAGGATGAAATTGGTTCATAGTAGGTGCATTCTTTGCAAGGGCCAAACGGATTAACAGCACAGCGAATATGAGTCGATCGCGCGTTAAATCGACAGGTGAAATCCCCTATTAGAGACCCCATGCCTTCAACGTAGCGCTGATCAGAGGGGAGCGCCAAAAGCCGCTGAAGTTGACGGTATTCCGCCGCTCTCATGGCAGATCGTAGACGAATCTGTGCCCGCGCCTCGGCTCGACGCAAGAAAATAAAAGACAGTAAAGGGGGAGCCAGCCCGATCGTCAGAACCAAAATGATCTCAAGCATAAGGCGACTTCCAGCAATGATTTTACCCGTTCAGCGGTCGAATTAAGATGTCCCATTTTAGTAGCTCTGGATTGCGTTCTAATCGACGCTCAACTTCACGCATTGCTACTTTGGATAGCGAAATGCCTGTTGGATAAGTCTGGGTGTTCAGCATTACTGTCGGGTGAATGCCCTTCCAAGTCATACTTTCTGCCCAAGAGAGCATCGTTTGTACGTCACTCAGTTGCGTTCCATTCCAGTGCTGTTCGAGGATGCCCCAACAGCGCTCAATCGAATTGTACTTGCTATGATAGGGCGGATGCATTGGTTGAAGCGGCTCTGTTGGTTGATGCGGCTGAAAAAGCGCGCAACGGTGCCAACCCTGGCATCACTCCCAAAAACAACATCTCTCTAACTTTCTCTAGCGACGACGGAACCGCTAACATGGCCGCTACCTTGTCTGTAGATGTCACGGTGGGTGCTGATGGATCGGTGCGTTACCTACCCAAGGACTATCTAGGCGGTGCTTATGCAGTGTTTACCCGGCACCGTCACTGCTACGGCTGCTGTTCCTTTCACTTCGACGATCGACGCTGCTGGCTCTCTGACCATCACCGCCCTCGATTACCTTGCCCCCGTCCCGGTGCTTTAAACAGTCCCCCTAACCCGCCTGCTTGCCACTAAAATATCTTGCAGTTTCTTGCGATCGTCTCTCATAGGGGTATCGCTTCGCTCAGGACGCGATCGCGGATTCTGGGTCGCAGTCCTTTTTCTGTGACAACATCCACCGGACAATTCAGCAGGTCTTGTAGTTCCATCAGCAGACCACCGAGGTCAAGCAGGCTACGTTCTGCCTCCATTTCCACCAGAAAATCCACATCGCTGTCTGCGTCAGCTTCGCCCCGTGCCACAGAGCCAAAGACGCGAACATTGTAGGCACCATATTTTGATGCTGTTGCTAAAATCACTTCCCGTTTTTCATGCAACTGTGCCCCAATGTTCATAAGCAACTTTCCATTTTGTCTTAATTATCCCATCATCGTACTGCGATCGCTGCATTCTTGAAGGCGGCTCAGGCATTGCTATGCCTCGGCTGTAGTTGCTGTAGTAGAGCTTGGGTCAGCAGACGATCAGAGAACTGGGCGGTTTGCCCTGTCGCAATCGTATGGCGTAAAAAATTCAGGAAGTCTTCCTTATAACAATGGTTCGGACAGTTTTTGGGTGAGGGGATAGACAAGAAAGCTATCGATCCCTTAGGGTGCTGATCAGAAAAAACAAGCACCAAACCGATAGCTGTATGCAAATTGTACAAAGTTTACTGGAGAAAATGGGCGGGTTGAGCAAACCCCAAATCAAGGGACTCACCACGCTGTTCGCCACCGTCCTCATTGTCTGTGGAAAAGTGAACTTTACGAATTTGAGCCGCTACAGTTCGTTGAGCGAAAAGACGTATCGCCGCAGATTCCAGCAGTCGTTCCCGTTTACCCGGTTCAACCTGGAAGTGATTAGAGCAGCAATGCGAGAGGATGGCGCGATGATCGCCCTGATGGATTGCTCGTTCATCGCCAAGAGCGGGAAGCAGACCTTTGGGTTGGATCAGTTTTACAACGGCAGCCACGGTCGAGTCGAAAAAGGGTTAGAGGTGTCGTTGGTGGCGGTGGTGAATGTTGAGACAGAAGTGGGGTACAGCGTACAAGCCGAGCAGACCTTTGAGCAGGCGATGTTTCCTGAACTAACGCGAATGGATTATTACCTGGATCAACTTCAGCGAGTGCGCCCACAGCTACCTGAGCAAATTCGCTATCTTGCGGTCGATGGCGCGTATGCAAATCAACCGTTTATCACCGGAGTCGTGGCGCTGAAGCTGGAGGTGATTAGTCGCCTGCGGCGCGATGCGAACCTGCGCTTTGTGTTTGAGGGGCAGCAGAAGGCACGAGGTGCCAAACGCAAATACGACGGCAAAGTCGATTTAGCAGACTCAACCCGGTTCACCTAGGTGTGCCAACTGCAACCGGGGTTTGACCTCTACACCCAAGTCGTCTGGCACGTCTCGCTCAAGCGTCAAATTCGCCTCGCTTATCTCAAAGACACCCGCAAACCTCACAAGCCCAGCTACGTCGTGCTGTTCTCAACCGATGTGCATCAAGCCGCCGAGCAAATCTATCGCTTCTACAAGTTACGCTTTCAAATCGAATTCATCTTTAGGGATGCCAAGCAGTTCACCGGATTGAGTGATTGCCAAGCGCGAGATGTCAAAAAGCTCGATTTTCATTTCAATGCCAGCTTTACCGTCCTGAATCTTGCCAAACTCGATGCCCATCAGCAGGACGCTGGCAAGCAACCCCTGGTCTTTTCGATGGCGAGTCTCAAACGACGGGCACTCAACGACCATTTGCTGAACCTCTTTATCTCAAAGTTAGCGCTGTCCCCAAAAGCGATTAAATCTCATCCTAACTACCAGAGTCTTCGCTCATACGGCGTTATCACTGCCTAATTCTGTCCAGAGTGTTGATCTAAAGCAACAGGTCTATTAGACAAGAAGCCAAAAGAAGAAGTTAAAAGCTTTGCTATTCCTGTGGAAAGCGCAACTGCCACGATGAGTACCAGACAGTCCAGGCAGATTCCAAAGTCGCATACGTTTCTTCTGGAGAGTTTTTTAAGGGCGTGGAGAGATGAGTCCAGAGACAACGAAAATCGCGAAGGTTTGAGCGCCCAAATAGCCAGGGAGCAATGCGATCGATTCTCAAGTCATGAGCATTGCGATTGTCCCGAAACTGAATTCCTGTTACGGTGCTGCCGCCTTGGGGATTGATGCAGACGCTCAGATAAGCTTTATTTTGGTCAGAAAATACTTGGTAGAATCCGATTCCAGGCTGATGACGAATGCTGGAACGATTGTGGGTAGTACTCTTTTGATAGTCTCTGAGATAGTGTTCTACATCGCCATCGGTATCGACTAAGTAGCGAATTTCGACATCAACAATAGATTGATTTTGAGAATACTGATAGACCTTTCCAGCAATGAAGTTACGACGAACGGGATGATCAGCTAGAGAACGGTTGCCTGCTGACTTCCATCCTGGTAAAGCGATCACATCTGGAAACACAAAAGGCGTTGCGGCGGCTCTGGGTTGATTAGGGTTAAAAATAGACTGACCCAACACAAAAAGAACCCCTCCCAGAAGGGAAATTAATAATCCAGTGCGAAATTTGTCAGTGTTCATCAGATTGCGGGATCAGAAAATTGCAGAATGCGCCAAAACTGAAGACGGCGATCGTTGAAAAAATCAAAGATCCATCGCTCACATGCCAGTATTCAAACGCCGACTGATTGGACAAGGCAACCAGGACAGCCATCAGCGCCACTCGTAACCCGTTGATCGTGAAAGCGAGGGAGAACGCGATCGTGACCAGCCACACTTTTTGATGAAATCGAGTTCGGCACAAAAACAGATAAATCAGCGCCAATCCCAATAGTTGCAAAATGACAGCTATCCCAGAACAGCCTGCATAAACTTCGATCGAGCCTCTAGGTAAATGAATCAACAGCCCCTGACGCGAAACATCAAACCCCAGACACCACAGCACAAATGTCGAGAATCTAGCCGTTAGTGGAGACGGATCGATGAATAGAGAAACGAATCCTGGTGGAATTATAAAGAATGCTAAAAGCATTAATTCTCGCCAGTAGTGTTTGAGTCGAGACATACCAGAAGCCATCAAACTGATGCCGAGAACAGAGACAAAAGGCAACAATCGTAAAAAAATATCGTTTCCAATCAGAAACTTACTTTTGATCAAGACCAGTGACATCAGAAATGCACCCAGACTAATCGAAAAGATATCACTGCTGAGATTCAATTGCGATCGCTTTTTGAAGACGAGAGCAGCGATCGCAAACCAAAATAGAATGCTAGATCCTATGAGGTCAGTATTTTGGCTGTGAGAAACTAGACTGAGATGTAGCGCGATCGTTCCTACCAGCAAACCCAGCAACAAATATTGAATTCCACGCGACTGCTTCATACGACCTGTCAAATCAGTGACGGAAAGGGGGAATTTAGAATGAGGCGATCGCTTAACGTTGCTTCCATCGTTTCCAGCCAAAGCGCGACAGGAGTAACAAAACGGCGGCAAGGCTGCCCAAAATTTCTCCAGGTTCGGGGACAGGATCAGCCCCGTTGCCAGTCGGTTGATTCATTCCTTCAGGCGTTTCCACAGGCACCTGTACCGTTTTTCCAGAGTTAGGTTCGACTCGATTTTCTTGACTCACCGCAACGAAAGCTGTGTACTTTGATAGTAATCGGTATTCTAATGCAGTATCTGTGACTGATTTGATTCCAGCTTCTGTTTCCTTCGCGAACATTTGATTGGTTAATTCTTTAATTCGAGCGCGTCCCCAGAGTTGGGCAATGCCACCCGACAGCGGTGACGAAGATGAGTTACCAGTATTCGCAAAATCGACTGGGACAATTTTCTCGTAGCGTTTTCCTCCGATCGCCGTTCCCGTAATTTTGAGGTTACCATCTGAGCGATCGCCCTTGCGTCCAAAAATCACCAAAGGCTGATTGGCAAACAGATCGGCTGTCTTAAGCGGATAGATTTGTGGAGCGGCTCCTGACCCTTCCCACGTGATCTCAATGTTGGTCAAAACGGGATTGTTGATGTGCTGAAAGAACTTCTCGACGATCGGGCCAGCTTTCTCATTAGGCATCACGACTTGAGAAGTTCCTCGTCCGAGTTCGGCGATGCGATCGATTAAGAAACGGTTAGACACTTCTCCCACCCCAAAACTGTAGAGTCGATTGCCTGGTTTCAAGTTTTTTTGCACTTCAGCGATCACCCGTTCATCATCTCCAATCAAGCCGTCCGTGATCAGTACAATGCTGCGGAGTCGTCCATCTACGGCGGGCGGAAAACTCATCACTTTTTGGATGCCGTTAAACAATTCGCTGCCGCCATTAGCCTCTAGTTTGTTGACGTACTCGATCGCTCGTTGGCGGTTTTCTGGCGTGTTGGGCAACGGTTTGTCTGACAGTTGAGTCGTGACGCTGGCGAAGTCGATAATCGTAAAGGTGTCGTCTGGATTTAAGCCCTTCAAAAAGCGGCGCATTAGTTCTTTAGAAGCCTGAATAGGTTGCCCTCCCTGTGATCCGGAGGTGTCCATCAGAAACACGACATCCTTGGGGACAATCTCATTGGGCTGGTACTGCAAGGCGGGAATTAAATAGGCAGCAAAGTGTCCTCCTCGGCGATCGGTATCCGTTAACACCGTCGATTGAGCCGTGGTATCTGCAACCTGATATTTCAACACCAGATCTTTGTTGGGAATCGTTGTTTCATTCGCCAATTGAATGCGCGTCACTCCGCCATCTTGAGCGGTTTGTACCTGATGAGACGGAGAATTCATGCCCTTAATGGGTACACCAGCGTCGATCTCGACCGTAACTCTGATGTCTTGCCCCGATCGTGTCTCTGGTGCTTTCGTTGCGGGTAAAATTTTATTCGCGTCCGCAATCACACCACTGGGAACATAGCGTGGCCCAACCACCATCGGAAAATCAAACTCATAGTTTCCTTTCTCGAACTTCAAACTATTGGTATATCGAATCGTTACATCGATCTTCTCACCCGGTTTAATATTCGCAAGAGACTGTGTAAATACGTTGTCGCGTTCTTGTTCTAGTAATCCTGCGGTTTTGCCGTCCTGTTTCGCCTGATCGTAAATTTGCTTTGCTTCCTGACGTTTTTTGATCAGTCCGCGAATGATACGATTTCCGACTCGAATTTCCATATCATCGACTGCCGCCTCGTCAGGCAACGGAAAAACATACACCGCCTCCAACGGTTTGTTGAATGGATTAGTGAACGTCTGCGTGACCTCAACTCGTGACACATTTCCAGTCACTCGCGCCATCACTTCGGTATGTTGCAGCGGAAAGGCTTGCTGTTTGTTGTCTGTGTTGAGAAAAAGTCCTCCGATCGCCGCAGGCTGGTTTTGTTGGGGTGGACGTTGATAGTCAGGCGTACTGTAAGTCCTTGATACCATTTGCGTAACGGGGAACATCAGCGATCGCGCCCCCGCAACACTGGCAATCAACACAACGCCTGCTGCAAGCCACCGCTTTTTAAACCGACGATGGGGTGCTTTTAAGTCTTTCAACACCTGGTCAGCCGAAAAATAGCGTCGAGTGGTGCCGCTTTCTAGCAGCTTATTGAGAATTAATTCAAGCTGAGGCGTGATTGTTTTACGTTTTACGTGGGGTGTTGTCGTCAGGAATCCGTCTTGCGTTCTCGAACGGGTTGCAGATTTTTTGACGTAGTGTTGCCAAACCCATTTATTTTCGCCACTATCAAACAACTCAAAGGGCGACATTTCTGTTAGCAAGTGAATGCAGGTGACTCCCAAACTGTAGAGATCGCTGGCGTAGATTGCCTTTCCTCTAACTTGCTCTGGGGCAGTGTAGGCGGCAGATCCGATCATCGTCCCGGTTTTGCCCAGGGTGGTTTCTGACGTGTATTTAGCTGCTCCAAAATCAACGAGAACTAGCTTACGATCGCTCGATCGCCGCACAATATTTTCGGGCTTGATGTCACGGTGAATGACTTGATGAGCGTGAATAAATTGCAAAATCGGCAGAATATCCTGCAACAGTTGATGAATTTGGGCTTCATTAAATGCGCCATGCTCCACCAACTCTTGAGCCAGATTGCGCCCGTCGACAAATTCTTGCACCAGATACTGCCGTTGATCCTCCTCAAAGAATTCCAGCAGTTTGGGAATCTGCGAATGAGTGCCCAGTGCTTCTAGTCGTTGCGCTTCTTGACGAAACAATTCGGCTGCTTTTTCGGTGTTGTCGTGCTGCTGCGGAAAAAATTGCTTGACGACACAGTAGGGTTGCGTGAGGGGTGATTCGTCGATGACCAACAACGTTCGCCCAAACCCACCCTGACCAATCAAGCGAATCGCCCTGTAGCGATCGTTGAGCCGCAGTTTTGTTCCACAGTGACGACAGTGTTCAGCGTTCAATTCGTTTTCTGGATGCTGACACTTGGGATTAAAACAATAAGACTGCTTGGGGTTAACTGCTTTTTCGGAGGGAGAAGTTTTCATGGCGATCGCTGGAGTGCAAAAATATTTGGATTGCTAGAAGTAAAGAAACTTGTTAAGAATGGATTGAGCGCGTGAATGGTTAGACGATAGAATTTGTAAGCTATAGTGAATACTTTATTCAACAAAAGAAATCAACGGCAATACAGGAAAGTTAAGGATAGTTCAGCCAGTTTTTGCATTAAAATTCTGACCTTTGGGCAAGTTCGGCTTTGACGCTGCCAAAAAGTGAGTTTTAATGAGGAAAAGTCTTGTCTGCCTGATATGGATGTGGAAACCGCGATCGCGCTGGCTGATCAGTTATTGCTCAAAAAAGCTGGAAAACCGATGAATGACCTGCAACGACTGGTTTTTCGGGGTGCGTGGCAAGGCAAGAGCTTTACAGAAATTCATCAGGACTGTGCGGAGCGGTGCGGATTGGATCATCTAATGCGAAATGTCGGCCCAGAGTTATGGAGACTGCTCTCTGAAGCGATCGGGACAAAGGTAACAAAGAACAATTTGCAGGGGCCGATCGAGCGGTTGCAGACGGTTTTACCCGGTTCTCTTCAAGCCAGTGCGGTTGATTTCAAAGAGATCGCGGTTGAAGCCGATCGCCGTCCCTATGAGTCGGAGGCGTATCAGGAAATTTTGAAGCCAGGGGCGCTGATTCGGATTAAGGCGGCTCAGGATATGGGAAAAACTTGGCTGATGGAGAAAACTTTGACCCAGGCGAGACAAAAAGGCTACCAAACCCAGGCGTTGAGCTTCGATTTGTGTGACAGTACGATTTTTACGAATTTAAATAAGTTTTCTCAGTGGTTTTGCGCCAGTGTTGCTCAATCTTTGGGCTTACCCAATCAACTAAGCGATCGCTGGAGTGATATTTTTGGCTGCAACTATAACAGCACGTTGTATTTTGAAACCTATTTACTGCCAGCAATCACGACTCCATTCGTTTTAGCATTGGATAATGTCGATCTGGTGTTTGAACATGCTGCGATCGCTAACGATTTTTGTGCCTTGCTGCGGGGCTGGAATCAACGAGCCACCCAGGGAGACGAGACAGGCACCATCTGGAAAAAGCTGCGGTTAATCGTCGTGCATTCTACTGAAGTTTACGGAGCGTTAGACATCAATCACTCTCCTTTAGGCGGCGTTGGATTAGTGATCAAACTACCCGAATTTAGCCTCGATCAAGTTCGAGAATTGACGCAAAAATATCAGCTTGGTTGGAGCGATTTTGAGGTAGAAAAATTGATGGCGATCGTCGGCGGTCACCCCTATCTAATTCAACAAGCGCTCTCTCAAATTGCTCACCACAAACTGACCCTCGACCAGCTATTACAAACCGCCACGACTGAATCGGGGGTCTACAGCGATCATTTGCGTCGTCATTTGATTCACTTGCAGCAGCAGCCCGCTCTTGCTCAGGCATTCAAGACGCTGATTAGGGCCGATCGTCCGCTCCAACTCGACACGCTTCAGTCCTTTAAGCTTGAAAGTATGGGGCTGGTACACCTTCAAGAAAATCAAGTGATTCCTCGCTGTGAATTGTATCGACAGTACTTTCGCGATCGCCTCCCATGATGCATCCTCTCTCTTATCAAGTGGGCGGCAATCTAGCGATCGATGCTCCCACCTATGTCACCCGCAAAGCCGATCGCGACTTGTATGAAGGTCTAAAAGCAGGAGAATTTTGCTACATTCTCAACTCGCGGCAGATGGGAAAATCAAGTTTGCGCGTTCGCACAATGCATCGGCTTCAGTCTGAAGGAATCGCCTGTGCGGTGATCGATTTGACGACGATCGGGATTGAGCAAATCAGCCCAGAACAGTGGTACGCCAGTCTGATCGGAAGTCTGGTAAATAGTTTTAAGCTGAAAATGGATCTGGTGAGATGGTGGCGCGATCGTCAATTACTTTCGCCCGTTCAACGTTGGAGTCATTTTTTAGAAGACGTTCTGCTGAATCAGATTCACAGTCAAATTGTGATCTTTATTGATGAAATTGATAGTGTTCTTAGCCTTCCATTTCCAGTTGAAGATTTTTTTGCGGCAGTTCGCGCTTGCTATAACCACCGTGCCGAAAGTTCATCTTACCAGCGTTTAACATTTTCTCTATTAGGCGTTGCCACTCCTTCTGATTTAATGCAGGATAAGCAACGGACTCCCTTTAATATTGGGCAGGCGATCGAGCTAACCGGATTTCAACTCCCCGAAGCAGACGTGTTGGCCCAGGGGCTTGGCAACGATCCGATCGCGACCCTGAAAGCCATCTTGCACTGGACAGGCGGACAACCCTTTCTGACCCAAAAGCTCTGTCGATTAGCCGTTCAAGAATCCACCACAAACATCGATCGCCTCGTCCAATCCCACATTCTCGACCACTGGGAATTTCACGACGAGCCAACCCACCTCAAAACCATCCGCGATCGCCTCCTCCACAACAAACAACGCGCCGGACGACTCCTCGGACTCTACCAAAAAATTCTCCACCCAAGCATCCCAAACCCCACTCCTCACTCCTCACCCCTCACTCCTCACCCCTCACTCCTCGGCATTCCCCCCGATGACAGCGCCGAACAAATCGAACTGCGGCTCTCTGGTCTCGTCGTAGAGCGACAAGGCAAACTGACGGTTTCCAATCCGATTTATGCAGCGATTTTTGACCTGGACTGGGTGCAAAAGGGGTTGACGGGGCTGTGTCCCTATTCGGAGGCGCTGGCGGGCTGGATCGCAGCCAATCGCGATGAGTCCTGGTTGCTGCGGGGATATGCCCTGCGAGAAGCTCAGAGTTGGGCGGCCGACAAGAGTTTGAGCGATCGCGACTATTGGTTTCTAGATGCCAGTCGCGAGTTAGAAAAGCGAGACGTTGAGAAGGCATTGGCAACCGAGAAACACGCCAAGGAAGTGGCAGAACAGGCGAATCAAATTCTCACTCAGGCTCGACAAAAAGCAGAATTTGCCCTGGAAACCGAACGCCAAGCCAATCAGCGACTCGCCAGAACTCAATGGAAAGCGCGATGGGTGGCTCGACTGGGATTCATCATGCTGGCGCTGTTGGCGATCATTTCGATCACGGTCAGTTTAGATGCGCGTCTTTTGATGCAGCAGGCAGAGGCAAAACGCAGAGCAGCCGAGATTTCTAGCCTCAATGCTTCGAGTCAATTGATGTTGTTGAGGCATGATCAGTTGGGGGCACTGGTGGCGAGCGTGAGAGCAGGTCGGCAGCTTTTGAGTCCCTTATCTGGACGGACTGAGCAAAAAAGCGGCGATCGAGGCGTTTCAGCGATCGAGGAACCTTATATCGATCGACGGTTAGACAAAGATAATCTCACGGCTCAGACCACAGACGCACTGCAACTGGCAACCTATAGTATTCACGAATTAAATCGCCTCCAGGGACACCAGGATAAAATTAATAGTGTGGCGTTTAGTCCTGATGGGCAACAGATTGGATCAGTGAGCGACGACGCAACCGTTAAACTTTGGCAACCAGATGGACGATTGATCAAAACGCTTTCCTGTCGATCGACAACATCAATAATTCAACGCTGCGGCATCATTAATGGAATTAGCTTTAGTTTAGATAATCAATCGATTGTAACGGCTGAACAAACTGGAAAAATTAGAATTTGGAATCGAAATGGTGACCTAGTTCAGACAATTAACGCGCATCGAGAAGCGGTTGAAAGTGTTGCAGTGAGTCCCAATGGTAAAGTGATTGCTTCAGCAAGTTGGGACAATACTGTTAAACTCTGGAATCGGAACGGTGAAGCGATCAAGACAAAGACCGTGATGAAACACCAGAAAGCTATCTACAGCGTCAGTTTTAGTCCTGATAGCGCAAGGTTGGCAACGGCTGGGCAGCAGGGCGACATCAAGCTGTGGGATCTCAACGGAGATTTGGTCAAACAGTGGACAGCCCACCCTCAACAGGTCAATAGTCTCAGCTTTAGTTCTGACAATCAAACGCTGGCATCTGCAAGCAACGATGGCACCGTCAAACTCTGGAAACAGGACACATTACTCAAAACCTTGACCCGCAAAAATGGATCAGTTTACAGCGTTGCTTTTAGTCCTGATGGTCTGAGTTTGGCGGCTGCTTATCAAGACGGCACGATCAAGCTTTGGCGTGTCTCAGATGGCAGTGAGATTGATAGCTTTCAAGGACACAAAGGAGCCGTTTATGGCGTGAGTTTTAGCCCTGATGGTCAAAAGCTGGCAACTGGAAGCTATGACAACTCGGTGAAACTTTGGAGAATTCACAATCCGCTGCGGCAAGATCTCAAGGCTCACACAGCGGAGGTCAACAGCGTCAGTTTTAGCTCAGATGGGCAAATCGCTTCTGCGGGTCAAGATGGCAGCGTCAAACTCTGGAATTTGGCATCCACTGATGCGACCGATTTCACCTTTCTCAAAACGCTGACTCAAGGTTCTAATTGGCTTCAAGCTGTCAGTTTTAGCCCCGATGGGCAAATGGTCGCGATCGCCAGTCGAGATTCAACAATCAAACTTTGGAATCGCAATGGCGCACAAATACAAACGCTAAAAGGACACAAAAATCGAGTCTACGCCGTTAGTTTTAGCCCTGATGGACAAACGATCGCTTCCGCAGGCTATGATGCCACAATCAAACTCTGGAATCGGAATGGAGAGCTTCTGAGAACGCTCAAAGGTCACAGTGGTCGAGTTTACAGCGTTCGATTTAGCCCGAATGGACAGCGTTTAGTTTCAGCAGGAGGCGACGAAACGGTGCGCGTGTGGACTCCAAACGGACAGTTGCTCAGTACGCTACGGGGACACAGTGGCAGAGTCTATGGGGTGGCTTTTAGTCCAGATGGGCAGATGATTGCATCCGTGGGCAACGATGGAACGGTGCGATATTGGGAGTTGCCCGATCTGCTGAAGCAGATATCTCTTCGAGGTCGCTTACTCAAAACGTTTCAGGGGGATGAAGGCCCTGTTTACACGGTGAGTTTTAGCCCAAATGGTCAGACGGTTCCTTCGGAGTTGCGCGGAGCGCTAATCGCAACGGGTGGTCAAGATGGCAGCGTCAAATTATGGAGTCGGGATGGCAAGCTAATCAAAACTTTGAGGGGACATCGGGATGTGATCGAGAGCGTGAGTTTTAGCCCGAATGGTCAGATTTTAGCGTCGGCAAGTCGTGACCATACGATCGTTTTGTGGCGTTGGGATCTCAATCTACCGGAGCTATTAGATCAAGGTTGTGACTGGCTCCACGATTACTTGCAAAATAATTCAAATGTGAGTGAGGACGATCGTAGCCTCTGTCAAAAACGCTCTTAGCGCACCTTCTATTTTTTAGCAAGCGTTCGTATCGTTGAGCAGAAATTGAAGAGATAAAGACTTTAAAATGTCGCTGGCGGGGACTGTTTGGCAATGGTGCCGCTGGAGTCATCCCAGCAGGAGCCCAGCATAGGGCAGTCTGGGATCGATTGATCAATTGATCTCACTGTTGTTTTCTTGCATCCGACCTTTGTGCAGCAGGCGGCATCGGAAATAATTAACGTGAGTTCGACGAAATACTTCGCTCCGACTGCAAATTCGGGAACGCCCCCTAAATCCCCCACAAGTGAGGGACTTTGAGCCAAGACTTGCGGTTTCATAGTCCCCCAGAATAGGGGATTTAGGGGGCGAAGCGGACTGGAACGGAGCGACAAAAATCTGTTCATGACTCATTTAGGATTGCCATATGTAGTTAGTAATTAATGGCGATTAGTGGAGACAATGCAGTAGCGAAAGGACACAGAATTGATCGCCGATCGTCATGGGAATCGCTTCGATTTGACAATTAATCTGAACGCTGCCTAAGTCAATCGTTTCTCGCCCTCTGTAGGGATATCCGGTTTCGTAAACAGTGCAAATTTGGGAATCATCGCAGACAGATTTGTGTTTGGGAATAAAGCCACCGCTCCATGATTGAGTTTGTGTTCTCCACCAGATCCGTAATTTCTTTTCGGGATTGTCGAGTTTGTGTTCGGTGGGTTTGAGTGAGTAACGCCAGACAATCAGTGCAGCGTTGTCAGATCCTTGCTGGATCATTCTCACCAGCGTTGCTAAAAGTGATGTTTGATAAGTTTCTGAAAGTGATCGCGCCGTATCAAAAGAGATTCCCAAATCATTAAGGCGAGGAATAAAGGACGATCGCGGCATTAACAAATCGGCGGCACCTTGATCACAGAGGCTTTCTTTGCGTTGTTCGCTCCAGGGCAAGGAGTTAGCGATCTCTAAGTGAGCGTCGAACAACAGTTCCATCAATTCGTGTCCTTCGGTAAAGCGCTGTCGAGCGATCGGATCGTCTTCTTTGATCAAAATCGTCCCGGTGTTGCTGTCAATGAGAATTCCCTGCTGCTCATCCAGCGGTGCGCGAATGGGATTGGGAATGCCAAAGTGGTTGTAAATCAGAGAGAGATCGATCGCAGGTTCATCGCTTAATCCAGCCGATCGCCGCAAAAAGTCCACGTATAAATAGACATCTTCCTCACGTTGGAGTGCGCCATAACGAGCCAAAAAAGCATGTCCAGGATGGCGATAGTTCATAAATCTGCCCGATCGACGGCGACGGTGAGCGACTCGTTGATTTTATCCTTTTCCCATTGTCACCTTGATCACGCTGTAGAGAAGCTCCCATTTTTCGGGCGTGGTAGGCTGTTGTCCGCGATATTTGAGTCGAGCCAGCATGATCACATCGTCAGGGGGCAGTTTCGCAGATTTGGCAAATTTAGCGAGACTTGGCGGCAATTTTGGCTCTTCTTGTGTCGTCAAATCGGGGGATTCTTCCTTAAGTCCCAAGGTGGCGGAGAGTTTTTCACGAACTTGCCAGGAAAGGTTGGTGGCTTGCCCCCGCTCGATTTGAGATAGATAGTTGCGAGAAATCCCGATCTTTTGGGCGAGGTCTTCCTGGCTGAGATTTTCTTGGAGGCGACGATCGCGAACTTGTTGTCCAAAGTGATTCATAGCAGTTGTGATAACTATAGTTTGCAAAATTTGTCATCAGACATTGCGTTAGCCACAACACTCTGATAAAGTAGTACATACGAACCGTAAACCGTCGTTCACATTCTACTCCTACTCCAGCAATAAATATCAATTTTAGGTACAAATTTTTTACCCGCGATCGCCCACGAGAATTCATCCCAAAAACTATCGCCAAACGAGGATCTGCTATGAATTCCAAACCGATCTGGCAATGCAAAAGTTTAAGTCAAAACTCAAAGCCACGACCGCAAAAATCTAGAAAAAAACTCAGCAAATTCTGGCAGCGGTTCACCATGCAGCAGATTGATTGCTCGATCGAATGGCACATCCGCAACTGGAATCTGAGTGGCTGTTGGGACGATCTCATAGACGATCGCTAAACCAATCGCCTTCACCTACTCAAAATCGTCGGCTGCCCCCGGTTGATTGAGAAATTCTTCGGCAGATTTGCCCGCAGGCAGGGCCGGTGAACTGGTCGTAGAAGGTTCTGTCTTTGCGTCGGGCTTAGTAGCGTCGGGCTGGGCAGGCGATGAGGGGACAGCACTGGCAACCGAGGGCGCGATCGGGACTTCAATAATCCGTTGCCAACTCACATCACCCGAAGGCTCGATCGTAACCTGAATTTTGTCTGTGGGATTCGCTTTCGCAATCACTTTCCCATCTTTTTCTGATTGTGCAGGCTTCTCTTCGGGTTTGCTGTCTGATTTCTCTTCAGATTTCACATCTACCGTCGAGGCTTTCTCACTTGATTTACCGTCGCGTTTAATCAATTTGCACTCAAAGATTTCACCGGGCTTCGCTGCTTTGTAAACACCACTGCCACAATCGACCGTTACCTGCCCCACTTCTTTCTGTAACCCTTCCTGAACAGCCGTTTGAATCTTAGCCATGTTCAGCAGCCCCTTGACGCTAGGAACCTCCCACTGAACTTTGCCCTGACCATCTTGCTGAGTCACCGGAATCGCAAATCCGCTATTAGAATCCAAAACGCCCACGCATTCAAACACTTGCCCTTCGGCAGGCTTAATATCTTTGGGACAAATCACAGACGTTAATGAGGTTCCGCCTTGCTTAACAATGCTCTCTTGAATGGAAGCCTCCATCTGAGCCGCATCCAGCGATTTACCACAGCCCGTAAGCGCGATCGCACAGCCGACCACTCCCCAAAAACCACGAATAGAAAAACGAATTACGATAGCAAACCTCCTCATAGAAAAAACGATTTAGGGATGCAGTTGAGGAATGCGATCGTACACTGGAGTCATCACCCCTAAATAACTTTCTTTCGTTAGAGTATCAAAGTTGCGAATGAGTTTGGTTAATAGAAGGTAATGGTTGGGATAATAGTCGATTAATCTTAAAAAGTCATGAATGGACAAGCGTTCAGTCGGCTCATCTTCAGTTTGTTGGTGACGTTTGCAATTGTTTTGAGCAGTCAACTTGTAGCCTCTATGCACCCTCCTATCGAGCTTTTAAGCGATCCATTTTTGCAGCTTCCAACAGAGTCGTCTGTGCGCGTTGTCTGGTTTACGGAGTTTACGGGCCGCCACACGGTTTCTTATGGGACAAACTTTGAGCGACGAGCGATCGCGACGACCACAAAACTCAGCCGCACCCGCGAAGATCAAAATTCTAGAGTCGCAGAACAAACGCAGGATGGACAAAAATATCAACGTCCGATCGACCGTCCGATTTGGCGACATGAAGCTATCGTAGAAGGCTTGAAACCAGGACATCGCATTCCCTACCGGGTGACGAGCGTGCGCGAAGATGGTCGAGCGATCGCCAGTAAGTCTTTCACTTTAGCGCCCAATCCAACTGTGGGAACTCCTCTGAAAATTTTGCTCACGTCTGACCATCAACTCAAACCAATGGTGCCTGCCAACCTGCAAAAAGTGGTGGACACGATCGGGCGAGTCGATGCCGTTTTTTGTGTGGGTGACTTGATCAATGTGTCCGATCGCGCGTCCGAATGGTTTGATGATAATCGCGGGAATGCCTTCTTTCCTAGCCTGCAAGGTCGGGCAAATTATCAGCTAAATGGTAAGCGGTATCAGGGTGGCGAAATTATTCAACATGCTCCCCTGTATGCAGCGATCGGAAACCATGAAGTGATGGGTCGATGGTCGATGCGGACGAGCTTAAATGAGCAGTTTGACGATGCCATTCCGCGATCGGTGGCTGAGAAATTAGACGGCGCAAAGTTGGATGAATCCTGGCTCAAAAATCATTCTTTTAACACCGATACTTACGAAGAAATTTTCACCTTTCCAGAAAGTTCTACCGGAAAAAAACGCTACTACGCGACGACCTTTGGCGATGTGAGATTAGTGGTTCTCTATGCGACCAATATGTGGCGAACACCGAGCCTGGAAGCAGACGCAAAAGGCAAATATCGCGAGCGACAATCCGATTTCAATCAGCCCCAAAACTGGGGATATGGTCAGCATATTTTTGAACCGATCGCCCAAGGCAGTCCTCAATATACCTGGCTAGAATCAGAGCTTGAGAGTGCAGCTTTCAAACAGGCGAAATACAAGATTGTCATGTTTCACCATCCGCCCCATTCGCTCGGCGAAAACGTTGTCCCGCCTTATACCAATCCTGTGCCAGTGGTTGCTTCGCAGTTCTCCGAAGGGGTAATCGCCCGCACCAAAGACAAAATCCAATCCATTCGCTATGAGTATCCTCAAGCAGATGATTATTTAATTCGAGATGTCGTACCGCTGTTGGAACGTTCAGGCGTACAGCTAGTTTTCTACGGTCACTCACACTTATGGAATCGATTTGTCAACGCTAAAGGAATCCACTTTTTAGAAACGTCTAACGTAGGAAATAGCTATGGTGCCTATGTGGGAGAGAAACAGCGATCGCTTCCCAAAGATAGTAGAGAAACCTATGCGGCGATCGACAATCCCAATGGATTAAAACCCATCACTCCCACACTCAAACCATTACTAGACGAAACGGGAACGCCAATGCCTTACATTGCCAGCAACGAGATCACAGCCTTCAGTATTTTAGACACCGGAACTGGAATCATCAGCAGCTACCATTTTGACACCAAAGATCCCCAAGCTTCCGTTGTCAAATTTGACGAATTCAAACTCTAAGGAACGCGAGTTTATTAACCTGAAGTTCTCTAAATATTCTGGCGTTGCTGAATCAGGGGATGAATTGTCCCAAAGCGGCGGGAAACCCAAGGTTCAAAGTCCCCCAGGATGGTAGGGTTGATTTATTCTATGGGAAGGAAATGTAGGCTAAGAGA
>NZ_JBJPHS010000028.1:0-67310 GCF_052939495.1 Phormidesmis sp. 146-12
GCGTGTAAGTCACATCCGATGATTGAGGAAAGAACTGCGGGTAGCGAGTTTCTAAATCTTTGACTTTTGCCATCGCTCCCCATCTTTCATAGCAATAGTGCGCCTCTTTCATGTAGGTTTGAGCAATCTTTGACCGACGGCGCTCTAGATAAAACTTGGCTGTTAATTCGTAGGCTAACGCTTCTTCTTGAAGATACTCATTATCTTTAGCTCCTTGAATCGCTTGTTCATAGAACTCTTCTGCCTCAAGCAACTCACCCAAAACTCGTGCTGTCTCTGCCTCAACGAGATGATATTTGTGCAGATAGTTCATCGGCGCATGATCTGCCCAGTGCTTCATTTTTTCTTGTCCGACAGCAACTTTTTTGAGAATTTCTGACCGCACTTGAGTACTGCTTCCAGAATAGGTTGCCAGTCTTGCCAAAGAATCATAGAGATAGTACAAAGGCTCAAGGGTTGAGCCAGTTAATCGGATCAAATAAGTTTCTGCTAGGGCTGCGTTTTCAACGGCTTGGGCATATTCAGAAAAGAGGTAGCATAGGAAAAGTTTGTTCAAATGTACAATAAAGAAAGTGCTTCCATCATTTGCAGCTTCATACTGTGGCAGTTCAATCTCCTCGTTGTAGGATTCGCCGATGAGGCGGGTTGAGTCGATCGAACCTCCCATTAAGTTGATGACGACTTGTCGAAATATTTGATTCCAAGTTAGTGCTGTTTCTTGTTTGATGTGATGGATTGCTTCGCCATAGATCACCATATCCCGTTTAACCTCTATGAGTTCTTTTCCATTGACGTAGAATTGACAACAGTGAGTATGAGCACAGTAGGCAGCAGACTCTAAATCTCCAGTTTCTAGCCCAATTTGATAGCCTTCAAGTAATGGCTGCAATAATTCTCTAGTATGTTTTTTCCAGTGAATGATGAAGTCATTGACAATCAGCAATGTTCTAGCTTTGAGTGCGTGATTATGAGACTGTGACAATAGATTTAGAGCAAGCTGTCCAAATTGATAGCCAGTCTCGATATTTCCGATCATTCCACAAAGGATTAACCCAAAGGTGGCATACGCAAAGGGAGACACAAACGCATTACCATACCGGATCGATAAGTTGACTTGTTTAGCCGCAAGCAGAGGTATCAAATTAGAAGCAGCAATTTGGGCAGCGATCGTAATACTGGATAAGATTCGCATCGCCGCTAGCTTGCTCGGTTCAGTCATCTCTGGCAAATCGATCAAGCTCTCAACCTCTTTCTCATTGAAGAGAGCGGTGATTGCATCTAGTTCAAGACGAATATCCGATTGACTGGGCGTTTTAGGAAAATTAATTCCCAGTTGCTCTAACACTTGTAATGCTATATCGATTGCTTTTAAGGGCTGGTTCTGTGCAATATCGATTTGAATTTTGACTTCGTAAACTTTTACAGTTTCGAGAACCGTTTTAGCTTCTTGTAGCACGATCGCTGCCCAGTCTTCTACCTGTTCAAACTCGCCGCACAAGTACGCAACTTCTGTTGTTTCTACAGATAACGCTAAGGTCAAGTCATAGTTGGTTTGCCAGCTAGAGGCTTCTAGCCATTGTCTCCCTGTCGTTAAATAGTTGCTTGCCGTACTATACGCGATCGCCCCTTTTGCTTTCTGACCTGCGATTAAATTCAATCGAGCAATCTCATTACGTTTGGTTTGATCAGAGACAAGCTCAGTTCCATGATTAAGATGATCGACAATCTCAAACAACCGCTCTAATCGCTGTTCTGGCAACGTTTTTTCGAGGAGATTACGACCGATTTGCAGATGAACCACTTGTTTGCACGACTCATCAATCAAGGTATAAGCCGCTTGCTGGACGCGATCGTGCGAAAACTTATACTCTTGAACTAACAAATTCTCATCCAAGTCAGACAAGGGCTGAATTAATCCAGCTTGAATTGCTGCGAGTAAATCTTGGGAAATTGCTTCAGGTAGTTCTTCACAAACAATTGCCAACGTTTCTAAATCAAATTCAGCCCCGACACAAGCCGCTAAACAGAGAAGTTGCTGGGTTGCTTCTGGCAGTTTCTTTAACTGACGCAACAGCAGCTCTACCACATTATCCGTAATATCTTGAGCTTCAATCTCAGCCCGATCCCACTGCCAGTTCAACTGTTTCGCATCAAAAATCAATAAATTTTCGCGATACAGCATCTTCAAAAATTCACTCACAAAGAAAGGGTTGCCCTCGGTTTTAAGTGACACAACCTGGGCGAGGGAACGAACAGTATCAAGACTGCGATGTAGCGTCTCAGTCAGCAATTGACTCAACGGTTTCAACGCTAGGGGAGTTAGAATAATCTCCTGAAGCACTGCCCCTTGATTTCGCAGTCTCTCCAGTGTCGAAATTAATGAATGTGTTGGAGTAACTTCATTATCTCGGTAAGCTCCGATCAAAAATAGATACTGGGTTTGCTCGTCGAGTAAGATCAGTTCGATTAACTTCAGTGTTGCAGAATCAATCCACTGTAGGTCGTCTAAGAAGATAACTAGAGGATGCTGCTTTGAGCAAAATACCCGCACAAACTTTTGGAACGTAAGATTGAAGCGATTCTGCGCTTCTGTGGCTCCCACTTCGGGTACAGGCGGCTGCTTGCCAAGGATCAACTCCACTTCGGGAATGACATCAATGATGACTTGTCCGTTGCTGCCCAAAGCGGTGAGGAGACGCGATCGCCACACTTCCATCTGTTCGTCGGGTTCCCCCAAGAGTTGCTGCACCAATTTTTGCAGGGCATCGACGATCGCACTGTAGGGAACATTGCGCCCAAACTGATCAAACTTACCAGAGATAAAATAGCCGTGCTTTGCCGTGATCGGCTTATAGAGTTCTTGCACTAATGCAGTTTTGCCAACGCCAGCGTAACCAGAAACCAGCATCAGCATTGGCAATGCGTGGGAAACAGATGAAGCGGATGACTGAATCGCACGATGCACAGATTCGTCATCCGCCACAAAATCCGTTACCACTACTCTTTCAAATGCCGCCAGTAACGCTGCAATCTCCGCCTCTCGTCCGTACAGCTTCTGAGGGATACAAAACTGTTCGGAAACATCTTGCAGACACAACGGGATAGAGTCAATTCGCCCAATTTCTGCCAGTTGTTGGGCGCAGCGTTCGAGATCGGTTTTGATTCCCCAAGCACTCTGATAGCGATCCTCCGCATTTTTCGCCATCAGTTTCACAATCAGGTCTGAAACAGGTTGGGGAATTGCAGCGTTCAATTCGTGCGGCGGAATCGGTGGTTTAGCAATGTGGCAGTGGACTAACTCCAGAACATCCTGGGTCGGAAACGGCAACTGTCCCGTCAACAGTTCGTAGAGGGTTACACCCAGCGAGTAGAAATCGGTGCGGTAGTCGAGCATTCGATTCATCCGCCCGGTTTGCTCTGGCGACAGATAGGCAACCGTTCCTTCCAGAAGATGGAGGCTTTTGAACGTGGGATTGGCGCGATCGAAGCGAGTGGCAATGCCAAAATCAATAATTTTGATCACACCCGTATTCGGGTTAAAGACAATGTTGCCAGGATTAATATCTTTATGGATGACATTCGCAGCGTGAATTCTGCCGAGTGTGTCCGTGAGAGCGATCGCCACATCCAGAAAAATCGGCAAGGGCATGGGACAGAAATCAGATTGCTGTCGCATCCAATATTCCAAAGATTCTCCACCAAAGTCTTCCAGGAGAATAACCAGTGTACGCTGATGGTCATGCTGGCTGTATGCCTTGATCACGCCTTCGATGTCAAGGGAGCGAATTATTTCATACTCCTGCCGATAGCGCGTTAATTCCTGAGCAGAGGGATAATCTTGCTTCAGAACTTTGGCAACAACCGCACAAGTATCTTGCTCTCTAATCCCGCGATACACTAGAGAAGCCGGACTCTCATAGATTTTGCTGTGAATGGCGACTCCAGGCAGGGTAATCATTCAACTCTCTCCCGATGAAGCGTTGCGAGCCGTCTCCCAAAGTATACCGCTTGCCAAACTTCAGAAACAGCCTTCATCTACTTTGAAAGATAAAGGTTCCAATTTTGTTTAGCAATTTCAGGATCGGCGGCAACTTGTTCGGCACAGTTGAGACGAAGATGACGATCGCCAAACGGGGCATTTACTAACGAACAATGATGCGGACGATCTGACCCTGGATACTGATTAGGCTGAAAGAATTGACAGGTTACACACATCTTTGCCACCGAAATCTGTCCCTGTTGTTGAAGCTTGCGAATCATTTTGATCAATCCCCGCAGAAAGATGACTTGTTCCTCCTCGGATAGCTCATCCACGGTGTTTAGCAGAAAGTCAGACCAGGACGCTGTTTGTGTTGCGCTCTGCTGTCCTTGAGGGGTTAACGTAAGGGCGATCGCTCGTCCATCTTGAGGCGATCGCGTTTTTTGCACTAACCCTTTCTCAACCAGCGACGTAACCGCATCACTGGCAGTAGCAGCCGTGACTGCAAGATGTTTTGCCACCTCTGACAACCGCATTCCAGCGTTGCCTTTGTCAATCAGAAGTGCCAGGATTTGCCCTTGAGTCGGTGTTAAGCCTTGTTGTCCAGCATCCTGCCAGGACTGACTTTTCAGCGCCAACCCAATTTTTTCTAGCCCAACCAAGATATGTTGCTCGATCGCGCTTGAAGCATCGAAGGGGTTTTCGCTGACATCAACAATTGGGTTTTCAGCGGGAAGGGCTAATTCTGTGTCGCGATCGCGTTGAGTGCTGTCCATGAATACTGACCGTATAAGGCACTAAGTACGTGATTAGCCCCATCAACCAGCGTTCACAGGTCATTTCCTCGCGTAACACAGCACTGCCATGATTCATCGCAAAGAGTAACGATCCGACAACGAGAGCCACTTTTAAGGCAGTGGGTCGCAGGGCTGAATCAGTCCAGACAGTGTACCAAAACTTCAGCGTTTTCAGCATGGCATCCTCTAAGCGGACGAAAAGGCAGATCTTTAAGCGCGATCGTGCCAGTGGCAGCACGGGTGACAGGGTGTTGCCCACAAAACATTACTTGCCTAGTTTCTGGGTCACTCCTTTAACGATGTGAAGGTGTTTTTCGATGCGCTCAATCACTGCTGTTTCACGCATATGCCCAAACCATCCATCTAGCAATTGCAGGTTTTGGTCAACCAGAAGAAAGGTGGGTGTCCCTGGTAAATGATTCAGCGTAAAGGTTGCTGATGTTTGGGTGTGTCGCTGCAAATAAGTGTTCACCTTCTGACGCAGTACGGCTTGCTCTGATGTGGGCAGGCGGTCAAAATCAGGGATTGCTTCAGTCGAAATCTCAATGTTTTCAGATGTTACGAGTGCTGCACCTGTAGTAAATTGATCGACTGCAACGGAAAAGTCGATCGTTTGAGAGTAAAACTCTCCTAATGCTTGCCGAGTTGCTCCAACCAGTTTCATCTCCGTCAGAAGCAACTCTGTATTGGCAGCAGTGTTGTACTGAAAATCTTCAAAAGCCGTTGAGAGTCCCAAGATATTCAAGCCCAACTGACGATACTTCCAATACAACTTGTTGACGAGGGGAAAACCGTAGATGAAACAACCAGGACAGTTGACTTGAAATACAAACAAAAGATTTAGCGCTTGGAGATCAAATGAACCTTGTAAGACACGATCGATCTTGAGTTGAATTTTCATGATGCTAATCGAGTAGGGTTGCCATTGACAGAAATCAAGCGATCGAGCCGAATCTCAGTTCCGTCTTTGAGTTTCAAAAAATCGGCATGGTTCGCAGCATACACATCCACAATCTGATCCTGAACTTCAACGACTTCTCCAGTTCCAGTGTGGTAGGAGATCTGACAAGTTTGCCGCAGCGTTGCCAAGGCTTCTAGCTGATCGTGAAACCCACAGTCCACCAAATAATAGTCATCCATTACCCAATCTCCTTCCAGTAGTTGTTAGCAGCCGCGGTGCCTTTGGCTCACGCTTCGCGTGTTCGTGGCAAACTCAGTGGCAACCGTTTGTCCTACGGCAATCAACATCATGGCATCGTTACCATAAACTTCCCGTAGCTGTTTGCGCTTCTCTTCATCGGGTTGAGTCAGCTTGATAATCAGTCGCGCAGTTTCACGGCTAATTGCCGTCCTTCCTCCGGTGTTTCGGTGATCAACGAGTTGTTAGGAACCAGTGTAATCGTATCCATTTCTGTCCTTCTAATAGGGGTTGACGGTGATTAGATGAAGTCGGGAAACCTGGTCACTAATCAGGTTGACTAATCCGCTATTTCTCGACCGCTGACAAATTCAACTGTTCTGGTGGGTAGCCTGTACCTTCCAGCATTAATTGAGCCACAACTCCATACGCCTCTATCCACGCCTGCTGCACGTCAGAAGTCCAGGCTGTGCCCAGACTTATTTCAAAAGCTTTCAGCAAGCTACTGCCCACCATTGGATAATGTTGCGGCAATACACCGTACCAAGCGTGTCGAGTGCCCAAGCTTTTTAACGTATCGCTTAAAACATCTGGTTTACCCAGGTTATTGACGGTAAAGACGAGAGATTGAAACAGTTGTTTGCGCTGCTTTTCCATATTGGTGTTGGCAAACAAAGGCTGGATTTCTGGATAGTCTGTAAACAGCACTGTGTAAAACTGTTTAGTCACTTCTGAACTGTTCGCTTTAATCTGAGCAAAGCTGCTCTCTAGCAATTCAACATTGAGAGCCATTTAATTTTCTCCGTTATTGAGGTTGCACACTGTAGGGAAGACTTAAATCCCCTGAACTAACGCTGTACGCTTGATAGACACCAACCATAGGGAGTTTTTTGTTTGTGGCATTCACCTGCATATAAACAACAACGCCATCAAACTTGAACTTTGTTTTGGATTGAATGCGTTGAGCCGGAACCAAAACACTGAGCTTGTTACCTTTTAGCAAAACAGGGAAACCAGGAGAATCAAAATACATTGGCATACCGGGATTGGTCGGTGGAAGCACAACAGTTTTGTCAGCTTTGTCGAACTGTTTGACCGATAAGTTACCGGGAACACGATCGTCCTTGACCAGTACGACCCAATGACTATGAAAAATGATGCCATCATCAGCATAGTTCGAGTTGTTGTTCTCATCCCACAGTGGCGTATCATCGAAGTCTGGATGAGATGTAACTGCTAGTGCCAAAATCCCTTCGACCTTCCCAAATCCAGCATCTTCGGGTTTTAGAGTCGTGGGAAAGACGTAGCCTAGCACAGGTGCACCATCAAGGCTACCCTTGGGTTGGGGCAATGTTTTGCCAGCCGTTCCTTTCACAGTTTGCTCGAAAATAAGTAAATCTGCGTCTTTGAGATAGCGAACGCTGGTGCCCAAAATCTCTAGATCCGGTGATTTTGGAGTTGGCACAACTTGAGTAGTCGTTGGTGATGTCACGGATTGAGTCGCAGGACGGGCATCTGCTTTAAGACTGGAATAGAGCATTGTCAACGCGAGGCTTAAACCAATACCGAGCAAAGCAATGAGAAAACGTTTCATCACAACCTCCTGTTGTATGAACGAAGAGCTAAGGCGAATAAAAGTAGTTAAATGCTATGCGTGCATACCGTCAATGCGCTACGGCGGTGATGCCTTTGCGTAGTGTAGAGAAGCATCAATTCCGGCGGAATACAGTTGATTCACTATCAGCAGTAATTAACCTCAGAAACAAAAGTGAGGTATTTTTGCGAAAGCATCGTTGATGGTGAACTGTTTATCGAAAGTAGGCGTGATGCCAAGACCAACAAAGCTGTAAGAAAAACAATCCCATCGCCAGCACGACAACACTAAATACTGACAGTGAGAACACTAGAAAAACATTAACAAATTCCATGAGTCCCTCCAGATTAGAAATAGGCATCTTTAGCATAGGGAGCACACCAAAGCGTCACCTGTAGCGTGATGGATTTGAACCAGGCTTGATACATCTTTTCAACGTCTTCCGCGCTGTGTCCCTTGTTTGACAGAAAAGGCTTGATGGTGGCTGTGATCGGGTAGATGAAGGCAATCAAGTACCGCATCCCAATATGAGGAGCGGCTTCAACGTGATCGGTCTGGTTTTTCTTAGCGTAAGTGTGGCGCAGACCGATTTCCTGCTGATAGTTCAGCCAATCCTGGTCATACGGTCGATTACAGGTGTCTAGAATCCATTGAGCGAAGCGTTTGCGAACAGCACTCAAGTAGTCAGAGTTTGGTTGTCCTGCATTGCTGAAGTAATAAAGTAGATGAGAGTTAGCAGCAACAAAGCCGTACCAAACATCGAGTACCGCAGCAATTTGGTCTTCCAACACGTCTCCTGCCATCCGTAAATATCTTTCATCTTCATCGGTAAACAAAACGGTCTGTTTGAGCAGTTCCAAATCGTTGAGTGTCAACGGTGAATGAGCGGTTTGTTCAGTTCCAAAGGTATAACCTGCGATCGCGTTCATTGATCAATCTCCTTGTCATGAGTGAGTCGTGAATATGTTTGACAGAATGCTTTAAGAGTTGGCTGATCAAGGCATCAGTAGAAAAGAGCCATGATCGCATTTACTTAGGACTCCTAAATAATTACATTTCCATCAGCAGTCTGTCAAGGAAGTTGTGCGAGAATCTTTGCCGAGATGCTTATCCCTCTTTTGTCTAGAAACAAAAGCTAAAAGCCTTGCTATTGTTGCGCTTTGCTCTTTTGTTATTAGAAAGTACAGAGAGCGATCGCACTTTCGCCCAGTGCTACCATTCAAAAGCAACAAGAGGTTGCAATCACTAGCACTGTAATTACAACAGCTAAATAGCATCAGCCTAGAAAGTAAAAGAGAAGCCCATAACCCATTGAAGCTAAATTGAGGCTGATTAACTACCTCTAACTTCATCTACTTGAAGTGTATAAAGTTTGAATGCTTGATGTCTTTCAGATTCTTATGAAGTTGCGAACTTGCTTCGATGTCATTTCTGGGAATTGCTTAAACTGTTGCCTTAAATGACTTCGACTGAGCGGCACGAATTAGCGTTGTTGCTAGTTCTCACCCCAGAGTCGAGAGGCGGAATCAGGATTGACATTTTTAGCGGCACGATTTAGCAAAGTGCGTTGCCAATTCGGTGCTAACAAGGGACAATCTGCCAGTTCAGCCGCTGCTTCTCGATTGTTCAAATCATGGTGCATAATTTGGTTTGCCCGTGTGATCGTCCACTGTGGAAAAGGGCGATTACCCCTTCGGGGAACTGCGTAGCAACCGCGCAATATAAGTTCCATTCCTGCCTCAACCGCGCCTTCTTTCAGTACACGGAAATACCAACCGGTCTGTCCAGTGGATTGAACTTGTAATGCTAGATCCCAGATTCGCCAGCGACGCGACAATTTCCAGTACGGCTGACGAGGTTGGGATATCTGAACCTGAGCTTCACCAATGTCATAGATATCTCCAATACACACCGATGCTTCAGTTTGATCGGTAACGGTAAAATTCTCCCCAAAATCTCCGTAAGAGAGATTAGGCAAATTCAACCGTGCTTGCCAGGAGGGATAGTGTTCAGCCGCATATACCAGCACTGCTTTTTCAACACCGCCATGATGTTTGAGATCGGCTTGACCATCTCCAGCTAAGTTGGTGCTGCCAAGCCAGATCCTCCCTTGAACTGGTTCTTTGAAGAATCCAGTAGACCAGGGGCGATCCATTGGATTGGGTGCATTTGCAACACCAAGCAATTTGGGCAGTCCAACCTGAATCGAAAGGATTTGGGCAACCATTTAGCCCTCCATGTTAGTATCTAATTGATTAGGACTCCTAAATAGTAAAAGAAAACTTGCCTGTATGTCAAGTTATTTTCCTGATTAAAGCTAATCTTCAGCTTTGAGTTTCAGTTAACGAGAACGATTGAAGTGAGATAATGTCTATAATTACTTGGTTCTGGAGAATAGCCAATAATTGCTGTAGTACCTCCCAAAAAAATGCTATCTTGTCTGTCAGGCAATATAATGAAAGTAAGTCGCTTGATATGCAAACTTATGGACAGTTCGATCGACACCCTGCTCAAGTCTGAATTAACCAAACTAGGACAACAGTTACGTGCTTTAAGAACTGAACGAGGTTGGACTTTAAACGAACTGAGCGAACAAGCAGATGTGTCTGAGGCATACTTGTCGCGCTTAGAATGTGGCGAACGACAGCCCTCACTGGCAGTTCTGTTTAACTTGGCACGAGTCTATGGTGTTTCACTGCCCGACCTATTTGGCTCGACTTTAGAAAACTCAAAGCCAGCAATTCCAGAACAAAAAGCTTCTGCGGGTGTTGTCATTCGTGCAGGCGATCGTCTACTTCAAGAAGGCAATGGGCTGCGCTACACTTCCCTCGCTGGCGGGAACCATCTCGCTGATTTGCATCCACTTCGAGTGATCGTACCTGTCGATCGACCCGCAGAACATCATTATCAGCATAGCGGTGAGGAGTGGCTCTATGTTCTCTCCGGTCAGTTAGTTCTGACGCTAGTAGACGAGCAGTTTTTACTCAATCCGGGTGACGCAGCTCATTTTGATGCGTTTCTCCCACACGATATCTCGGCAACCGGAGAGCAAGACGCTGAGATTCTTCTAGTTGCCTGTACGCCCACACGTTCTTTATTGAAAAGTTACCTCTCCGAGAAACAACCATGAGAATTCACTATCTACAGCACGTTCCCTTTGAAAGATTGGGCAGCATTTCGACTTGGATGACTAATCAAAACTATTCGGTATCCTCTACCAGACTCTATGCCGACGATCCCTTACCGACTGTGAATGATTTTGATTGGTTGATCATCCTCGGCGGATCGATGAATATCTATGAGGAGGATCAGTACCCCTGGCTAATCGCAGAAAAACAGTTGATTAAGCAGGCGATCGAGAAAGACAAAATAGTGCTTGGTATTTGTCTAGGAGCACAACTAATCGCGGATGCTCTGGGTTCAAGCGTGTATTTGGGAGAACACAAAGAAATTGGATGGTTTCCAATCAAAACAACAGAAGCCGTTCAGCAATCCAAAGCTCTTGAATTCTTACCTTCTGAATTGACTGTTTTTCATTGGCATGGGGATACGTTTGAGTTGCCAGAGAAAGCTATTCGTCTCGCCTACAGTGAGAGCTGTGCGAATCAAGCATTCCTTTACGGCGACAAGGTGCTTGGCTTGCAATTTCACTTGGAAGTTGAGCCGCAAGGTATACGGCAACTGATTGAGAATAGTGCATCAGAATTAGTTGCAGGAAAGTATGTCCAGAATTCCGAGGAGATGCTTTCCGCAGATAGGAATTTTGCAACAATCAATGCGGTCATGTACCACTTCCTTGAAATGCTCTCATGCCACGATCGCAAAGCTGTTCAGGGTCGTTAGAGCGCATTTCTAAATTAATGATTAAGCTTGCTCCTTGCATTCACCCAGCCGTTGCAGCATGAGTCGAATCATTGATCCCTGAATGATTGCCTCACTCATTTCCGGTAGTAATTCGTAGTCTTTACTCAAACGCCGATTTTGATTGATCCAAGCAAATGTCCGCTCTACCACCCATCGCTTGGGCAGCAGGACAAATCCGGGGTCTGAGCGTTTGACGACTTCGACCGTTGCCCCACAAAGTTGGGCGATCACTCGCGCGAAATTCTCGCCTTGATAGCCTTGATCCACCCAGATGAGCTTCAGGGCTTTAGCTTGTTCTGGCTCCAGGTTATCCACCGTCATCACCCCGCCACGTTGCTCAGAACAGTTAGCATTGACCACGACGACTGCCATCAACATCCCTAACGTGTCCACCAGAATAAACCGCTTGCATCCCTTGATTAATTTACCGCCATCAAACCCGTAGACCTCCCCTTTTTTTCCGTCGTTTTGACGGATTGGCTATCGAGGCTGCCAGCACTCGCTTGCGGTTGTTTCCCTACTGACACCCGCACCTGTTGCCGCAGGGCATCCTGAATTTGCTGCCAAACCCCTTTGCGTTGCCAGCGTCGGAAGTATTTGTATACCGTTTGGTAAGCAGGTAGATCCGTCGGTAAGTCGCTCCAGATGCCGCCGTTGTGAATCTGATAGAAGATCGCATTGAGAATCTCTCGCTGACACACTTGGCGTTTGCGTCCTCGTGCCTTTGGTCGAGGTAACAGAGGTTCCACAATCTCTCATTCACGGTCACTCAAGTCGGTGCTGTAGCGCTTGGCGGCGCGTTCACTTGCACGACGAAATCGGCGCGGCTTCAGAGTTTCTAGCATAACTGCGTTCGGGATAAACGAGGTTTTCTGACCTTGATTCAGTTCACGGTCATGCTCCATCTATTTAAGCTTTTATTTAGAAATGCGTTCTCAGGCTCGATCGTTTGTTTCTACGTTTGTACAATCAATTTGTGCCATGCCTTGAGCGAGGAAGGTACTTGTGGCAGATATTGTGGCTTCATGTTGTTGTAGAAGATCGGAGAGTTGGATTGAGAGCTTCATGGTGAGATCAGAGATAGTACAGTTGCTTTAATTTGGCTAGAGAAAGCGATGCGGCGAGATTCGATTTTTTATAAGTTGTTCAAGCAGCTTCCGGGATTGTTGTTTGAGTTGATTGAGGAAGCGCCGCCTGATGCCGCTCGCTATCGCTTTGATTCGGTGGAAGTCAAGGAGAGTGCGTTTCGGATTGATGGTGTGTTTTTGCCGCCGGATGATGCAGAATCTAAACAGATATTTTTCGCGGAAGTGCAGTTTCAGAAAGACGAAGAACTTTATCGGCGGTTCTTTTCTGAGCTTTTTCTGTTTTTGCGGCGGTCAGAGGTTGCATATGATGATTGGGCGGGAGTGTTGATTTTTGGATCTCGCAGTATGGAGCCAACTTCAGCGACTTGGTATCGATCGTTGTTATCGAGTTCTCAGATTTATTGGGTTTATTTAGATGAGTTGGGCGATTGGCGAGATCAGCCTGTGGAATTGGGGGTGATGTTGTTGACGATCGCTGAAAAATCAGAAGCTCCGGAACAAGCAAGATTCTTAATGAACCGAGGGGCGCAACTGGGAGGACGGAGAGACATAATAGAGCTAGTCAGTACGATCATGGTTTATAAGTTCACTGAATTGAGTCGAGAGGAGGTTGCGGCAATGCTAAATATTCAAGATGTACAAATTGAGCAGACTCGCATATATCAGGAAATTGAGGAACGCCAAGGACGGAATAATCGTGAGGCGATCGTGGTAGAGCTACTGACCGAAAAATTTGGCGAATTGTCTGAGTCTGTCAAAGCACAACTTGCGGCAATGCCAGTCGATAAGTTGAAGAGTTTGACTAAAGCCTTGTTAAATTTCCAAGAATTGGCAGACCTGGAAGCCTGGTTCGCTGCAAATTTGTAAGAGTTATTTTTTGGGCTTGTTTTTGCGAATTTCCCACGCTTCGGGAAAAGTTTCTGGAGTGGTTTGATTTCAGGTGCGAGTTGCTATCGCTTTATTGAGTCCAAGCGCTACACATTGGGCTTTGGCTTTCTGCAACAGTGGGTGATCTTTGCTGAGGGCTTTGTGCCAGATGACGATTTCTTTGCCTTGGTCGCGGAACTGGTCGATCACAAATTCAGGTGGGTCGCCTGCGGTGTAGTAGGAAGGTCGATTCGCTCCGCGAAGTTCCAAAGGATTGTCGCAGAAGATTTGGAAGAAGTGCGATCTATATGAATGCTTTGGGCAACAAGGTTTAGCCATTGGTTTTCGGGTGGGGTTTTCTTGGTGTAAGTCATTGTTCTAAGTTGAGGTGAGCCGTAAGCTACCAGACGATCGCTAGATCGAGGACAAATCCCGGTAAAACGTCTTCGCCAGATAGGTGGGTTGGGTCTTCTAAAATTTCAACGAGCTGTCCGATGCGATAGATTTCGATTCTGCGCGTTTTACGGTCGATCAACCAGCCGAGGCGGACTCCGTTTTCGATGTATTCTTGCAGTTTGGTTTGGGTTTCTTCGAGGGTATCAGAAGGGGACATGAGTTCGAGGACAAAATCAGGTGAGATTGGGGGAAATTTCTCTTTTTGCTCTGGGGTGAGTGCGTTCCAACGGGCATGAGCAATCCAGGCGACATCGGGTGAACGGGTTGCGCCGTTGGGCAGTTTGAAGCCAGTGGAGGAATCGAAGCAGACTCCTAGACCAGCTTGGCGATTCCAGATGGCGAAGTTGGCTCCGATTTCAAAGTTACGATTTCCGGTTTCTCCGCCTGTGGGTGACATAATGCTGATTTTTCCGTTTGCGTTGCGTTCAAATTTGACATCGGGATTTGCCCGACAGAGTTGATAAAACTGCTCGTCGGTAAGGTCGATGATGGGTTTGAGATTGAAGGTGTGGTTGACCATTGTTTTCTAGGTGTAAGCAGTTATTCAAGTAAATGAATCTGTGAAAAGGCGGTGTGAACTTTGTTAAATAAGCGTCGATCGCACGTCCATAATTCAGCGTTTAAGCGTTCTGCGAGGGCGAGATAGTGAGCGTCATAGGTCGCGGGTAAACTATTTTCTTGTGCTAAGACAAGCGATCGCTGATGCAGTTCGTTGTCTTGGTAAAGGGTGATTGGTAGGGTGAAGACGGCTTGGAGGAGTTGAGAGGATTCTTCGAGCGTGAGCGTGTTGGCGACGACATATCGATACAGCGCGTTGGTGACTTCGTAGAGAAAGAGTGAAGGGGCGACAAGGGTAACTTCAGCCTCTAGCCATTGTTGCCAAAGTGCGGAATAGGTGGGGTTTGTCGCGGGCGATATTGTGATCAGGCGAACGACAAAGCTGGTATCGACGCAAATTGTGGTCATGTTACGGGTTCAGTGGGTTGGGGTTGGGAAAACACGTTTCCATTAGTTGTCGATCGCGTTCTTCCCGCATTTGATGAATTTGGTCGGTGATATCGTCGCTAGAGAGATTGAGGGGGACTCCACCACGTCTAGCAGTGATTTGCTCGTGGATTTGGGCAAGGTCTCGCTGGATGGCTTGCCAGGGTTTTTGACGATCGAGCCGTTGTTCTAGTAGCTGGCGTTCTTCGTCGTTGAGGGATTGAATGATTTGAACGAGGGAGTTGACGAGTTGGGTGTTCATATTATTGAGTATCTATTTGCTAAACATTTTATCCCAGGCGGCTAGGACGAGTTTTTGGGTGCGGTATTCGCCGTGGGCACCTCGAAAAATTTAATCTGAGGGTCTTAGATTGAGACAGGTATGAGATCCTAGAAATAGGAAAGCGATAGAGTGAATTTCAATGAGACAACCAGGCTTTTGGGATTGGGAAGAGCGCCAAAGTAAACTAAATCAGAAGAAGGATTTATTGGTTCGTCTCAACGAGATCATGACTTGGGAAACATTTCGTCCCTTACTAGAGCAGATTCATGACAAACCGCGCAAGAATAAGGCTGGACGCAAGCCGATTGATGTTGTTGTGATGTTTAAGCTGTTGGTATTGCAGCAGTTGTACAACATTAGTGATGAAGAATTAGAGTACCAAGTTAGTGACCGATTGTCGAGTTAGTGACCGATTGTCGTTCATGCAGTTTCTTGGCTTTGGTTTGTCAGATGACATACCAGATGCCACAACGGTGTGGTTGTTCCGCAAACAATTGAGCGAGCAGGAATTGATTGAACCGCTCTTTAAGCAATTCGAGGACTATCTCATTGAGCAAGGCTATGCAGCTCAGGGTGGACAAATTGTCGATGCCACGTTGATTCCCGTGCCCAAACAGCATAACAGCGATGACGAGAACAAACAAATCAAGCAAGGAGAAGTTCCTCAATCGTGGCAAGACAAACCGCACAAACGCTCCCAGAAGGACACGGATGCCCGCTGGACAAAAAAGGGCGGTAAGAGCTACTTCGGCTATAAAGACCACATTTGTATTGATGCCGAACACGGCTTGATTCGGCGCTATGCCGTGACGGATGCATCGGTGCATGATTCTCAAGTGCTGGGGCAATTACTGGACGAAGATAACGAGAGCGATCTGATTTGGGCCGACAGTGCTTACCGCTCTGAGGCAATTGAGGAAGTTCTGGAACTGATTGGGTTTGAAAGTCAGATTCATGAGCGAGGCTATCGCAATCATCCCTTAAGCGAGGCGCAGCAGCAATCCAATCGCACCAAGTCCAAAACTCGCATCAAAGTCGAGCATGTCTTTGGCACTTGGGTGATGCAGATGGGAGGCAAACTGGTGCGTTCCATTGGCATGGTGCAGGCAAAGGCACAATTGGGACTCAAGAACTTGACCGATAACTTGCTGCGTTACACCTTCTTGGAAACCACAGCAGTTCGTTAGGGGCAACCGCTAGGCGGAACCTGCCGATTCAACCTGCACTGATGGAACTATTGAGTTAATGATCTAAGAAATTAGAGTTCTAAGTCGAAACTTTTTGTCTCATTTGAGATCCCATCTCACCCAAAACCAATTAATCGAGGTGCCCTCAGGCTTTAACAACCCCAACAGCGATAAAAACCCTTCTTCAATCCCGCTGTGCGGCGTTGCGGTCAGCAATAAGAGATGGCGTTCAGCTTTAGCCGCGACATCCTGCACGAGTTGATGCCGCTGCTGTTGGGCAGCACTTTGTCCACCCGGACGAGTACAAGTATGCGCTTCATCCACAATCACAAAATCCGGGCAGTGTGCAATAAAACTCGCTCGTCGCCGCTCTGATTTGGCATAGTCCAAGCTCACAATCATATGGCGATAGTACCGAAAGATATGCTGATCTCCAGACGGCAACTGTCGTTCTAGTTTAGAAACCGTTCCAGATCGCACCACTACTGCATCAATGTTAAATTTATCCCGCAGTTCTCGCTGCCATTGATCGCACCAGTGGGGTGGACACAGCACCGCAATTCGTTGGATTTCGCCTCGATCGAGCAATTCCCGCGCAATCAATCCAGCCTCGATCGTCTTGCCGATGCCCACATCATCTGAAATCAACAGTCGCACCGTCTCCAACCGCAACGCCATCAGGAGCGGCACAACTTGATAAGGACGCGGACGCAGCGGTAAGCGACCGAGCGATCGAAACGGGCCCGCACTACTCCGCAAACTCAGCCGCGCCGCATCCATCAGCATTAAGGCTGCCAATTGATCCTGCACATTGCTCGGCTGAGGAGTCGGAAAATTTGCCGATGCTAATGCGTCCAAGTCTAGAGGATCATAAATGCCGCACACTTCATCCTCGTCACCGCTCAACGGACGTAATCGAATAATTTTTGCTTGACCCGACGGGAGAACAATCCATTGGCGATCGCGGCAGGTCACAACAGAGCCGGGGGTATAAATTGTCATGGGCAGTTAACACCTAGAGATTGACGGACGCATCTCAATTATTCATCCCCACTATCGTAAATCCGGCTCAGTGCGTCCTGTAAATCTCGCACCTGCCTCTTAATTTCATTGTTTGATTAAGAACAATGGGAGCCATGTGTTTTCTGACAAACTGAAGCATGGGGGCGCGATCGCAGGAAACTACACAAATCATATTTGGAACCGTTTTGTCATTGATTTGAAGCTGAACCGCATTGGCAATCAGAAAAATCAACCGCCCCATTTTTTGCAAATCCTGCCGAACGAAGCCGTAGGAATATCGAATGGTGTCTGAGTTCAAACGATGAGTAATCAGCCAGCCCACTACCTGTCCCTAATACCGCAACCCCACGCTATTCAACGGCTCCAAGTTCTCTTCGGGCTGGAAGGGATATAGATCTCTGGGAATCTAGGGAGAAGTAGACTGTGATCGCCCAATGGCTTGACACTCATCCGTTGTAATGTCCTGCCAGGGAAAGATCTCATAAGCTGCTGGCAAGGTTTTTCGCCGTATCCAGGGGGCGTTCGCGAACGTTTCAGTGGTCGATCGACAGACCCACATTCGAGATTGCGGCGGTGTCCAGTTGGCGTTTTGCAGCAGCCGTTCTAATGCTGGCGTGGTGGGCTGTCCGGTGGTGTAAACCAAATCAGCCTGGTCGCAACCCCGCACCCTTAATTCTGCTGCTAATTGAGTTAGTAATGCAGTCCCTGTGCCCTGCTGACGGTGAGTTGGCTTTACAAAAATCGAGAGGAGCGAGCGTTGCCGATCGTCCATCGGGATGAATCTCTGCCAGCGCTAGTCCGATCGCCTGATTGTTAGTATCAGCAGCGGCGATCACGACGGTCGAGGGTGCAAATTTTGGGGCTTGTAATCGCGATTGGTAGAGTGGAAAGGTGAAAGACTGATAGGCGATCGCAGCAAAGGCATTATCCAGACACTTGAATGTGTACATTTCAGAATGGCTTCCTAATATCCAACTGTGTTCTCAGGGTTTTAATGAACTGAACGAATACCAATGTTGCGATCGGGAGCAACGATTACTTAGTGAGGCAAACGTTAATAACCCCAATAAGTAGCGGAATCACTCTTTCTCAATTGATCAAAGTTGTTAGATGTACCTAACGGCAATTTTTCAACAAGTCCACTGCACCAAAGTTGCGCCAACATTCGGGTTCCAGTTTGCGACCGAGAGGCACTTACCACTGTTGTAGTTCACTAACTGAAACTCACGAGGCCCTCCTCGGAAATACCACTTTTGATCATTTCCGCCATAACCATCCCACAGTCCGACCCATCCCCCGTCAGCGGTCGTTTGAGTCATAATACTGAGATACTTACTTTTCGCCTGACGGATATAATAAGTGTATCCATCACCAGTGGGGCTAATAGACCAATTCAAGGAACCGTTACAGGATTGTAGAATGGGAATTGTGCCATTTTTCGCGAACTCACTGCCACTCAAGCACAGCCCACTGAAGTAGCTACGAATTGTTGTAGTACCCCTATCCGTGGCATCAAAATACCACAGTTGGTTTGGGGATGCAGCTTGAGCGGGTAGACCCATTAATAGCGTCATGAGAGATGTGTAAAGTACGATCGCGCCCTGTACTTTTCGTTTTAGCGTGATGTAGCTCATTGGTTTACCTCAAAGAAGTCGAGTTTTTTTGAACATCAGATTCAGCTTGTCTGAGATCTATTTGATCCAAACTTGTACTGAAACTGTCATACGTGAAGTGAATTTGAATCACAGCAATCGAAACTGATGCAGTTGGCTAATGTGAGCAACTGAAAATAGGTGTAGGGACTAAGACGGGCTTTTACCAGAGTCCATCTGCCAGATCCGGTTCAACCGTTGAATTTGCCGCTGCACAACCATAGTTCGGTGTGTTCCATGATCGTGCAGACTACAACAATCGGAAGCGCGATCGCCCTTTTGTTCCATTTTACTCGCTGATCTTACTGACTTGGCATCCTCCTTCGTTACCGCAGGTGGAGATCCAGTTGTTGCACGCCCACTCAGCATCCTCTTTCTGATGACTCCACCAGATTTGGGCATCTCCAACAGATTTGCCCTTGTTGTAGCAAGTCCAGGTGCTAATCTTACTATTACTACTTTTTGGATTGCCACTAGGATCTAAACGGGTGCTAGAGGCAGTCAGCCCAAATCCTCCTGGGCCTGTAACTCCAAGGTTCCTATTGCCATCACCCCCTAATGCCGACCATCCTAGATAAGCAACTACTACAATCCCTACAATCCCTAATACGTTCTTAGTATTCATGAGCGGGTACCTCTGTGTTGTTGTGTACATCAAATCAAACGGAAATTTGCGACACCCAACATTTTTGAAACGTTGGGTTGTGCTGTCTGTAATGTGATTAAGACGGGTTCTTGCTGGAGCTTAACTGCCTAGCCGATTCAACTGTTGAATTTACCGCCGCAGAACCGTAGCGCGGTTCGGTTCCCTCCCTTTAAAGGAGGGCTAGGGAAGAGCTAAGGATCTTTAAACACTGCCTAGTTAGTCGTCGATGCTACGCTGCTTCGAGATACCAGAGTTGATCATCCCCACCGCTGCTATCCCATTGGATTACAACCTCTCCTGCATTGGTAGAACCATTGAAAATTCCCCACATCTTACTACTGTGTGCGTTTTGAATCAGGCAATAACCATTGCCCTTATCAATCAGATACCAATATTGAGAGCCATCGTTAGCGCCAGTCCATTGTAGAAGGTCTGCTCCATTGTTCAGGGAAGCCTCACGGACTCCGACATACAATCCACTTTTGACATTCTGAATCCTAGAATATCTGTTATCTGGATTTTGCGGGGTTCGCTGTGAGATCACCTCAAAAACTTGAGAACCATCATCGGCTCTATGCCATTGCAGTAGTTGAGGGCCGGGTTCGGTGCTAGCCTCTCTAATTCCAGCATACAGTCCACTCTGTTTGTTCTTGAATCTGACTGCCATTGTTTTTCTCCTTGTTGTTTGAGATTTGGATATCGATAAGCATCCATCTGCTTACATCACTTGATAGAGGCCCGTGTTTTGAACTGATGCAGTGAGTTTCGTGAAGTGAGTCAAGGCTTGCAAAACAAAGCATCAGATGCGACTCGATTAAGACAGGTTGTTGCTTGAGTCTAGCTGCCAGATCCGGTTCAACCGTTGAATTTGCCGCCGAACAACCATAGCTCGGTGTGTTCGATAACTCACGATCGCGCAGCCCACCACAATCGGAAAAGCGATCGCTAGAGAACCAAGCACGACATTCACTGCTGCAACATTAGTAGGCTGAACCGAGTGATGCTGCGTGGAAGGAACGATTATTTTGTAAGTGCTTAAACTGCCTTGCATTTGACCTCCGCTGAGATTTGAGAGAGCCAGGACAATGGGTAAAAGATAGGGTTGGTAATCAACCGTGAGCAACTGTTTGCTAGTATCACAAAACAAAAAGTAGCAGAACCGCCAATGATTACCAGACCGAGAGAGAGCAAGACGATTTCTTTGACGGATTGTTTGAAATGAGTAGACATGATGGCTTCCTTAAAGAAGTTGAGTTTTTTGACTATCAATTTCGACTTGCTTGAAGCGGACTCGTCATCAAAGACTACTATCTGAAATAGGTCACGCCACGATAGGTCAGCTTTTGAGGTGCTTGAGACGAAACTGCTGGGGTGGATGAATTCAATTTCAGAGCGACTCCCCGATATTTGCCGATGATGGGACGATCGCTCTTTTGAGTTGGTACAGTCAGTTGCTCAGACTGATAGAAAGTGCCGCGATAACAGAGTTCCATGATTGTTTTCCTCGATCGATCAGGCAGGCTCATCAAGCTTGCCCCTTTACACACAGTTAGTAGGTGGCGGTGTTTTTAACTGATGCAGTTGAGGGAGTGAACATGAAAACGACAGGTGTCGCCACTGCAAAAAATGATGACTTTATCGACTTTTCTCTGATAATCAACTATTGTTCAGTCAGCAAGTGCTTTTGAGTAGGCTAGTTTGGCAATGACTCAAAGTTCGGCATGTTGGCAACAGCCCTTACAATTTTTGGTGATTGGTGGAATTCTTGCCCTTTCGCCGCTTTCTGTCGCGCAACTCGCCCCGATCGCCGATGACACTCTGGGCAATGAGCGGTCGATTGTCTCACCCGATCAAGTAATTCGTAATCTTCCCAGTAACCAAATCGATGGGGGTGCTAGGCGCGGGAGCAATCTCTTCCATAGCTTTCGAGACTTCAATGTTGATAATGGACGAGGTGTTTATTTCAGTAATCCGACTGGCGTTGCCAACATTCTCACTCGTATCACAGGAGGAAATCCCTCTCAAATTCTCGGCATCCTGGGCGTAGAGGGTACTGCCAATTTGTTTTTGATCAACCCCAACGGCATCCTGTTTGGCCCCAATGCTCGGTTAGATCTTCGCGGTGGCTCTTTTCTCGCCAGCACTGCAAACAGCATTGCATTTAATAACGGTTTCGCTTTCAGCGCGACTGATCCACAAGCGCCGCCATTGCTGGCTGTGAATGTTCCCGTGGGCTTGCAGTATGGCAACAATCCAGGGGAGATTCGATCGCAGGGAGCAATTCTACAAGTGCCCGATAGACAAACCTTAACGCTAGCAGGCGGGGATGTAAATATTAGTGGCATTCAAGGTGAGGCATACCCGCGACTGTATGCGCGAGGAGGACGGGTGGAGTTGGCAGGCGTAGCAGGCGCAGGTGAAGTGGGACTGACACAGCAGGGGCAAGAGTGGCGATTGAGTTTGCCAGAAGGATTGGCAAGAGCAGATGTATCCATAACAAATAACGCAACTGTGAGTGTTCGCCTGGGTGGAGGCGGAAATATTGCAGTTAATGCCAGGACTTTGAATATTTTGGGAAACGGGTCAAAGTTGATGGCGGGGATGTTGAGAGGTTTGGGTTTTGTTGGCGCAAGGGCGGGGGATATTGACATTAATGCGACGCAAGTAACTGTGGCTGTAGGCGGTAATATCGCGGGCGGTATCTATAACGTCACGAACGAAAGCAGTGTGGGTGACAGTGGCAATGTCAACATCACTACTGACTCTTTAAGAGTCTCAGGATCTGGCGCGCGGGTGGAAACCAATGTCTTTGGAACGGGAAATGGAGGCAGTGTGGTGATCAATGCTCGCGATTCCGTCACTTTTGAAGGAAATAATGTGGCAGCAATAAGCACTCTAGGTAGAACGTCAACCATAGGAGAGGCAGGCAACGGAGGAAATGTCATCATTACCACTGGGTCGCTTCGTGTCTTAGGTGGTGCTGATATCAACGCTAGCACCTATGGTAAAGGGAATGGGGGCAATATCATCATCAGTGCCCGTGATTCCGTAATCTTTGATGGAGGTGAGGGTACTGGTGGGGCAGCAGCCCTAGTAGAGGAGTCGGGCAACGGCAACGGGGGAAACATTAACATCACTACTGGGTCATTGACCGTCATGAGGGGTGCTGATATCAACGCCAGCACCTACAGCACAGGGAATGGGGGCAATGTGATCATCAATGCTCGCGATTCTGTCACCTTTGATGGAGTAGGGAGTAGTGGATCTTCTAGTCGAGCAACTAGCAGGGTAGAAAAAACGGGCAACGGCAACGGAGGTGACATCAACATCACCACTAGGTTGCTCTCTATCACAGGGGGTGCTTTCTTTGCTACCAGCACCCTTGGTCAAGGAAATGCAGGGAATATCAACATTACAGCGAGGGATAGCGTGTCCTTTGATGGAGCTGTAGGTAGCCAAGGATCTGCCAGTGGTGCTTCTAGCACGGTGCAATTGGGAGCAATCGGTAAGGGCGGCGACATCTACATCACCACAGGCAATCTCGCTCTTTCCAATGGGGCAGGTATAAGTGCTAGCACGTCTGGTCGGGGAGATGCGGGAAATATCACCATTACGACGAGAGATTCAGTATTCTTTGATGGTGTGGACAGCGATGGATTTCCTGGCGGTGCTTTTAGCACAGTGGAGTCTCAAGCCGTAGGTCGGGGCGGCAGGATTGAGGTGAATACCAATCTGTTCTCAATTATGAATAGGGGTGTATTGACTGCTTCTTCTAACGGTCAAGGGGATGCGGGCAACATAGACGTGAATGCGCGTCAGATTCGCTTGGATAACCAGGGATCGATTCAGGCGCAAACGGCATCGGGGCAAGGGGGCAACATTAGGCTGCAAGTTCCAGATCTCTTGTTGTTGAGGCGAAATAGCTTCATTTCCACCACGGCGGGAACGGCTCAAGCGGGGGGCGATGGCGGCAACATCACCTTTAAGGGCAACTTCATTGTGGCGGTGCCCAACGAGAATAGTGACATTAGCGCCAATGCGTTTACGGGTAGAGGCGGCAGAGTCGAGATTAGCGCTCAAAGCATTTTTGGCATTCAGCCTCGTCTCCAACTGACTCCTTTGAGTGACATTACGGCTAGTTCTGATTTTGGTGTGGCGGGGGTTGTGGACATCAATACACCTGACGTTGACCCGAATCGAGGACTTGTGCAGCTTCCCGCTGATCTTACTGATGCTTCTCGGCTAATTGTGCAAGCTTGCCCGACGGGAAGTACGATCGCCAGGCAATCCAATGAGTTCATCATTACCGGGCGCGGTGGTTTGCCGCCGACTCCCAGCGAAGCCGTGAATCAAGATGCCATTCAGGTAGAGTTAGTCACCGCCGATGTTGAAGGTATACCACCCGTTTCGCAGCGTCAGCAACCAGCCTCAACGATCGCGCCTCCCATTGTAGAAGCTCAAAGATTGCAGGTCATGGCGGATGGTACTGTGTTCTTGATGGCAGCGCTCCCAGATCCCGTCGCTCCTTTGCCCGATCGTCTAGTTCCCTGCCCTTGAGAATTACAGCATGACCAGAAAATGGTTTGGATGGATGAATCAAAGCCGCTATGCACGGCACCGTCAAGCAACCCTTGTAAGTGATTTACGAGGGATTTCTCCATTACAAAGTTGGCAGTGGTCTGCAATCGACTGTAGTTCATCACATTTAGTCAGTTGGCTCGTCATGGGTGGAATTCTCTTTGTTTTACCAACTTCTGCCGTTGCTCAACTCGCCCCGATCGCCGATGACACTCTGGGCAATGAGCGGTCGATCGTCTCACCCGATCAAGTAATTCGTAATCTTCCCAGTAACCAAATCGATGGGGGTGCCAGGCGCGGGAGCAATCTCTTCCATAGCTTTCGAGACTTCAATGTTGATGGGGGGCGGGGCGTTTACTTCACCAATCCGGCTGGCGTTGCCAACATTCTTACTCGCGTCACTGGCGGCAATTCGTCTCAGATTCTCGGCACCTTGGGCGTGTTGGGAAACGCTAATTTATTTTTAATCAATCCCAATGGCATTCTGTTTGGGCCCAATGCCCGATTAGATTTTCGCGGCGGTTCCTTTCTCGCCAGCACCGCAAACAGCATTCTGTTTAACAACAGTTTCGCCTTCAGTGCTACTGATCCTCAAGCACCGCCGTTGTTGACCGTGAATGTGCCGATCGGCTTGCAGTATGGCAGTAATCCAGGGAAAATTCGATCGCAGGGAGCGCGTTTACAGGTGCCCACTGGTCAAACCCTAACTCTGGCAGGTGGCGCTGTGACTGTGGATGGTGGACAATTGTTCGCGTTCGGTGGACGGGTGGAAGTAGCAGGTGTGGCAGATGCGGGTGAGGTAGGGCTGACGCAACAGAGGCAGGAGTGGCGGTTGAGTGTACCGGATGGATTGGCAAGAGCGGATGTAGCGATCGGGAATGGTGCAAATGTGAATGTTCGCGCTGGCGGTGGCGGGAACATTGCAATTATCGCTCAAAACTTGGCGATCACAGGAGCCGGAACAGGCTTACGTGCAGGAATAGCAGTGAACCTGGGGACTGTAAGTGCTCAAGCAGGAGACATCGACATTAATGCAACAAAGGCTGTTAACCTCAATGCAATGCTTATTTCCAATGCTACTGAACCACGCGGCACAGGTAATGCTGGTGATATTCGTATCACTACAGGTACGCTTTCCCTCACCAATGGAGCGTTATTAAGTGATAGCACGTTTGGTCAAGGCGATGCGGGAAATATCACTATTACAGCGAGAGATGCGGCATCTTTTAAGGGCGCGAGTAGCAATCGATTTACCAGTCTTATTAACGCAGTGGAAACTGGAGCGATCGGTCAAGGCGGCAACATCAGTATCACTACAGGTAATCTCTCCTTCAGCAATGGGGCGCAAATGAGTACGAGTGTTCGTGGACAGGGAAAGGCGGGAGATATCATCGTTATAGCAAGAGATACGGTGTCCTTAGATGGGACAGATAGCAATGGACAGGGCAGTGGTGCTTTTAGTGAGGTGGCAGCTAGAGCTACGGGTCAGGGTGGAAACATCAGTATCACTACAGGCTTGCTCTCCCTTACTAACGGAGCGGCAGTGAGTGCGACTACACTTGGACGGGGAAATGCAGGGAATATTACGATTACGGCGAGAGATGCAGTATCTTTTGATGGCGCAAGCAACAATCAATTTTCCGGGGGTGCTTTTAGCCAGGTGAGATTTGGAGCCGAGGGGCAGGGAGGCAGCATCAGTATCACCACAGGTGCACTCTCTATTACCGATGGGGGAAATGTCAATGCCAACACGAATGGTATTGGGGATGCAGGGAATATCACCATTGTGGCGAGAGATGCAGTGTCTATTCGTGGAGTGGGTAGCAATGGAATTCCCAGCGGTGTTGTTAGCAATGTAACTCGTGACGGCGTTGGTCAAGGAGGCAACATCAGTATCACCACAGGGGTACTCTCTATCACCAATGGGGGAAATGTCAATGTCAACACGAATAGTATTGGAGATGCAGGAAATATCACCATTGTGGCGAGAGATGCAATATCTATTGATGGTGTGAACAATAGTAGAATCTCCAGCGGTGTTTTTAGTCAGGTAACATCTACAGCTACAGGTCGGGGCGGCGATATCGGCATCACCACAAATTCTCTTTCTCTTACCAATGGGGCAGAAGTCGCTGTTAGCACTTTTGGACGAGGAAATGCAGGAAATATCACCATCATAGCCAGAGATGGGGTGTTCTTTGATGGGGTGGGCAGCAACAAATTTGCCAGTGGTGCTTTTAGCCTAGTGAATTCTAGGGCGATCGGTCAAGCCGGGAAGATTACGATTCAGACTGAACTGTTCTCGATTGCAAACAAGGCTATATTGTCTGCTTCTTCGAGTGGGCAAGGGAGTGCAGGCAACCTAGACGTAACGGTTCGTCAGTTGCGTCTGGATAATCAAGGCTCGATTCAGGCACAAACGGCATCAGGGCAGGGGGGCAACATCACACTGCAAGTGCCGGATTTGCTGCTGTTGCGGCGAGGCAGCTTTATTTCCACGACAGCGGGAACGGCTCAGGCAGGCGGCGATGGCGGCAACATCACCTTTAAGGGCAACTTCATTGTGGCAGTGCCCAACGAGAACAGCGATATTAGCGCCAATGCATTCACGGGCAAAGGTGGCAGAGTTGAAATTACGACTCAAGGGATTTTTGGCACTCAGTTTCGTCCTCAACTGACTTTCTTGAGTGATATCACCGCTAGTTCTACGTTTGGCATTGCGGGTGTCGTAGCAATCAATGAACCTAGCATAGATCCCAATCGCGGACTGGTACGACTTCCTGTTGATCTTACCGATGCATCCCGGCTGATTGTACAAGCCTGTCCTACAGGAAGTACGATCGCCCAGCAATCCAATGAGTTCATCATTACCGGGCGCGGTGGTTTGCCGCCGACTCCCAACGAAGCCGTGAATCAAGATGCCATTCAGGTAGAGTTAGGCACCGCCGATGTTGAAGGTATACCACCCGTTTCGCAGCGTCAGCAATCAGCCTCAACGATCGCGCCTCCCATTGTAGAAGCTCAAAGATTGCAGGTCATGGCGGATGGTACTGTGTTCTTGATGGCAGCGCTTCCAGATCCCGTTGCTCCCTTGCCCGATCGTCTAGTTCCCTGCCCTTGAGGATCACAGCATGACCAGAAAATGGTTTGAACAAATTCGCGGCTCACTACATCGCCAAACAGCCCTTCTGTTTCTAGTGGCCCTATTTATAGTAGGGATGGGTCTGCCGATCGCCGCTCAACAATCAACTACGCTCAAACCTGTTCTTCAAACGACTCAAACTGGCTCGGATGCCAAAGGATTCGATCGGCAAGGGAGACAGCGCTACGAAGCGGCGCAATATGCTGAGGCGGTTATGTTTTGGCAACAAGCGATCGCTACCTTCAAAGCACAGAACGATCGCTCAGGACAAGCTCAGACCTTGAGCAATCTTTCCTTGGCATACCAGCAGTTAGGTCAATGGGACAAAGCGAGTGAAGCGATCACCAATAGCCTTACTTTAATTCAAGCTTCAAACTTCAAACCTCAAACCTCAAAACAACTGCTCGCTCAAGCATTAGAAGTCAAAGGTCGTCTGCAATTGTCGCGCGGAAATGCGGAAGCGGCTCTAACCACTTGGCAACAAGCAGCAACGCTCTACACTCAACTGAATGATCAATCGAGATTAGTTCGCAATCAGATCAATCAAGCTCAAGCTCTACAAAGCCTTGGATTGTATGCTCAAGCTCAGAAGCAACTCACAGCAGCGACTCAAATCCTTCAGAAGCAGCCTGATTCAGCCTTGAAGGCGATCGGGCTACGTAGTTTGGGCAATGTTTTGCGCGTGACTGGCAACTTAACTACTTCTCGCCGAGTATTGCAGCAAAGTCTAACGGTCGCAACCACGATTGCCTCCAGCAACAGCAAAGCTACCGCCAACTCTCAAGAAATGGGAGAAGCGCTACTTAGTTTGGGTAACACTGCCACCGTTCAACAAGATACTACCGCCGCGATCGCCTTCTATCAACAGGCAGCGACTTATGGTTTGCTGACGGCCGTTCCTGCCCAGCTTCACCAACTCGATTTATTACTAGATCGACAACAACCAGCAGCACGATCGACTTCGACAAGCTCTGTAGGATTACTTCTGTCACAACTTCAGACACAAATTAACAACTTACCCCTCAGCCGCACTGCCGTCTACGCCCGGATTGATTATGCTCAAAGTCTGATGAAACTGGACAATCAGGATGTTAAACAAACAGCCCAAGTGTTAGCGATCGCAATTCAACAAGCCCGCAGCCTACAAGATGCCCGCGCTGAGTCCTACGCGATCGGCACATTGGGACATCTCTATGAACAGACTCAGCAATGGTCAGATGCAACGACACTGACTCAGCAGGCATTACGCATCGCCCAGACCCTTGATGCAGCCGATATCACTTATCAATGGCAGTGGCAGCTAGGAAGATTCCTCAGACAACAGCAAGACATCACCGGGGCGATCGCAGCTTACGATCAAGCAGTCAAAAGCCTTCAGGCGATTCGCTATGACTTAGTGAGCGTCAATCCTGATGTGCAATTCTCGTTTCGAGACAAGGTTGAACCTGTCTATCGGCAATTCGTCGATTTACTGTTGCAAACACACAATAGCGTGGAGCCAAGTCAAGACAACATTCGTCAAGCTAGAAGCACGATCGAAGCCCTTCAGTTAGCCGAGTTAGATAACTTCTTTCGCGCTGCTTGTTTAACCCCAAAACAACAACTAGATGCCGTCGTTGATCAAGCTGATCCCACCGCAGCAGTCATTTATGCCACGATTTTGAGCGATCGCGTCGAAGTAATTCTCAAGCTACCACAACAACCCCTGCGCCACTATGCTACCCGCCTACCCCAAAGCCAAGTCGAAAAAACCCTGACAGAACTGCGCCGCAACATTGCCGAACCAGACGCGCTACGTCAGACCCAGATTCAATCGCAACAAGTCTATAGCTGGCTGATTCAACCTGGAATTGAAGCGATCGCCCAAAGTCAGACCAAGACATTAGTATTTGTCCTGGATGGGTTGCTGCGAAACGTTCCCATGTCAGCCCTGTACGACGGACACCAATACCTGATCGAAACCTATGCGGTAGCCCTCTCGCCCAGTCTTCAATTATTTGACCCCAAACCATTACAGCCAGGTCGGTTAAATACTCTCGCTGTGGGGCTGGATCAAGCGCGGCATGGGTTTTCTCGCCTGCCCAATGTCAGTCATGAGTTAAAGCAAATTCAATCAGAGGTGCAGAGTCAAGTATTACTAAATCAACAGTTCACAACGCAAGCATTTCAGACAAAAATGAGTTCACAATCGTTTGCGATCGCTCATCTAGCAACCCACGGTCAATTTAGCTCAAAAGCAGATGAGACCTTCATTCTGGCATGGGATAAAGCCATCAACGTCAACGAACTAAATACCCTGCTGCGCTCAACCGAACAGCGATCGCAACCCTTAGAACTTCTGGTGCTCAGTGCTTGTGAAACGGCAGCCGGAGATCAACGAGCCGCCCTGGGGTTAGCAGGGGTAGCAATCCGAGCCGGGGCCCGCAGCACGATCGCCTCTTTATGGAGCGTAAATGACGAATCGACCGCTTTGTTAATGAATCAGTTTTACCAGACGCTAATCAATCAATCTCAACCGAGAGCTGAGAGCTTACGCCGTGCCCAACTTGCGTTACTAAAAACCCCAGAATATCAGCTACCTATATTTTGGGCACCCTATGTTTTGATTGGCAATTGGCTATAAAAAGCCACTGAAACAAGCATCGATCGCTAAAAGCCTGAGAATTTGGGGAGCGATCGAGCTTTCAAGCCCTGTACCATTCTAAATCTTTGGCTGGAATTGTCGGCGTTGCTGAATCAGGGGATGAATTGCCCCAAAGCGGCGGGAACCCCAAGGTTCAAAGTCCCCCAATTTTGGGGGATTTAGGGGGCGAAAAGATGGACACTTCCCACAGATTCATCCCTCCAATCAGCAACGCCAAATTGTCATTACGTCAAAATAGGTTTCATCTACTCTAAATCCTTGATCACCGAATCTCAATCACCCTAAATCTCCTTGAAAAGAGAGACTTTGAACTCAGCTTTAGGGAATTTAGGGGTTTGGCCGATGGAGACGAAGCGAAAACGACTTGTGTCACGGTAGCCTTAGAAAAGAGAGATTGGGGGAGGTCAAGGAGCCATTGTGCCTAAAAATGAATTTGGGGTAAACCAAGATTTCCAGTTCAGAGTCCTCTATTTGTAGGTGATTTGGGAGGCAAGCCGGATCAGCGACCCCTTGTAGGTATCTTGAAGCGCACGAAGCGGAGAATCTCATCTTTCATCCAACTCACATTGACCAGAGCATCAAATTGGCAAATTCACCCTATCGCAATTCAGATGCCTGTAATGAACTGTTAAGCAGTACCATAAAGGGTGCCAAAAGATAGATTTCGAGAAGACTATGCCCAACGCTTATGTGATCGGTCTGGGAAAATCAGGAAACGCAGCGGCTCGATTACTCAAGCGCGAAGGCTGGCAAGTCACTGTGAGCGATCGCGGCACCACCACCGCCCTCCAACAACAGCAGCTAGAACTTAACGCCGACGGCATCAAAGTCAGACTGGGAGAAACCTTTAGCCCCGATGCCAAAAAGCCGGATCTCGTCGTCGTCAGTCCGGGTGTGCCCTGGGATGCTGCCAACTTGACGCGGGCAAGAAATCTGGGCATCGAAACGATCGGCGAAATGGAACTCGCGTGGCGACATCTGCAAACCTGCCCATGGATCGGCATCACAGGCACCAACGGCAAAACCACCACCACCGCCCTGGTTGCCGCCATCTTTCAAACCGCAGGCTTTCAGGCTCCCGCCTTTGGCAACATCGGGCTGGCGGCCTGTGAAGTCGCCATGTCAAACCCCAAACCCGACTGGGCGATCGCCGAACTCAGCAGCTACCAGATCGAAGCCTCTCCCACGATCGCGCCTCGCATTGGTATCTGGACAACCTTTACCCCCGATCACCTGGCTCGTCATAGAACCTTAGAAAACTACTTCAACATCAAAGCTCGTCTGCTTCAACAATCTCAACAGCAGATCTTCAATGGGGACGATCCTTATCTAAGAAGTCTTGGCACACAGCGCGCCTTTCCCATTACCTCAGAGGCCTGCTGGACGAGTATCAATGGTAAATCAGAACTAATGGGCAATCCTGATAGGGGGGCTTATATTCAAGACGGGTGGGTGATCGTGCGCGGAGAAGCGATCGTTCAGGTCAGTACCTTACGAATGCCAGGATCGCACAATCAGCAAAATCTACTCATGTCCGTGGCGGCGGCCCATTTAGCAGGCGTTGAGAAAGCGGCAATTCAGGAAGCGATCGCTCAATTTCCGGGCGTTCCTCATCGACTCGAACACATCTGCACCTGGCAAGGAATCGACTTCATCAATGACAGCAAAGCGACGAACTATGATGCTGCCGAAGTCGGATTGTCTGCGGTCAAAAGTCCCGTAATCCTGATCGCGGGCGGCGAGGCAAAATTGGGAGACGATAGCGCCTGGATCAAGGCAATTCAACTGCAAGCGGCGGCTGTTTTACTAATCGGAGATGCGGCCAAAAGCTTTGCTAACCGCTTAGAAGGAGTCGGCTACACTCGCTACGAAATTGTCGGAACGATGGAGAGAGCAGTGCGGCGATCGATCGAGATTGCTCCCCCTCAGTCTGCTCAGGTTGTTTTACTTTCTCCAGCCTGTGCTAGTTTTGACCAGTATCCCAATTTTGAGCAACGAGGCGAAGACTTTCGTCAACTCTGCTTGAATCTGTTGTCAACAGGAGACCAGAGGCGTTAGACCAAAGGCAGAAGACAGTAGTAGGCTCTCAAGGTCGTTCAGTCCAAAGTCTTCTACCAGATTTGGCTTAATTCACGAGCGAACTGGTATAACGTCTCAATCAACGCTACGATCGCAGCAGCCATACTAAGAGATCAGCAAAGATTGTGACAATTTATAACCCTTCTCTCCGTGAAGAACCCAAAAATGCGAAAGCCAGCATCATCCCCCCACGGGAACTAGAATCGCTCTTTAAGTGGATTGAAGGCACAGGTCGATTTCTCGCTTACGAACTCGGTGACAGCCCCGAAAGTGCCATAGAAGCAGAAGAACTAGAAGCCATCATGGGCACCTCTGCAATCTACGACCTGGAAGAAGAAGAAGACGACCTTGACCTGGAGGATTAAAGAAAAAGGCGTTGCTGAATCAGGGGATGAGTTGCCCCAAAGCAGCGGGAACCCCAAGGTTCAAAGTCCCCCATTTTTGGGGGATTTAGGGGGCGAAAAGATGGACACTTCCCACAGATTCATCCCGCCAATCAGCAACGCCAAGAAAAAAAGACTTTGTACCAATTCACCATCAAGTTACACATCTTCTGATCCCCTACCCCTCTTAAAAAGAGAGGAATAGAGTCCAGTTACCCTTTCTTAAGGCGGTCAGGGGGATCTAGATCTATACAACTTCACCCAGAATTGGCAATAGGGATGAGGAACAACCTTAAGCGTTCTAAGTGCAGAACAATCAATGCAGAACGATCGATTTTTCTCCTCCGTCCTCCGTCCTCCCTCATCCCTCATTTTTTCCCCGCTCTAACAGAACATGAAGGCTTATTTCCAAACCAACCAAAGCATCGCGCAAGTCTTGAGCCGCTCGCTGGGGGTTTGTCGGTTCTAAAGTAACCGGGTCACAAGGACGAATCATCAACACGCGCTGTACCAGGGTTAGAAACGACTGTGGTGCTTCCCATAAAGGGAGTAGGCCGGCAGCAAGATGGGGACTCAACAACACTTGAGCTTGAGACGGTGCCGCAGCAGATAAATATTGACTGAGATTAAACGATCGCTGTTGTCCGATCGCGTCGATCAAACTGGCTTTAACGAGCGCGGTTTGTAGTTGAGGATGAAGGTGAATCTGTACGGTTTCCCAGACCTCCATTGGCCAGGCTTGGGGAAGCTGCAACGACTCAGATTGACCCTGCCCACACCAAAAATCGAGCAGACGATGCACCGGGGCAATTAGCTCAAAGAGTTGAAGACGGTCTTCGATCGACAATTCTGGCAAACTCAATTCCCACACCTTTGGCAACGCTTGAGGCTCTTGAAAGACACTCATCAAGTCCCAATCGCGCTGATTGACCATACAGATAAATTCTAGATTGGCGCTCCGCAGCGCTGCAAACAGTTCAGGAATGGTGTAGCCCTTGTCTCCTTGAAATAGATAGTTCATCAACACATACTCTTGCGGGCTGTCGATCGCCTGCTGAGGGTTCCAGGTTTGTCGTTTGAGGGGGGCTTCTTCCTTAATCGCCTTCATTGTTTCGAGGACAACCCCAATCTCGATTTCTCCCGGATTGCGCTGCATCAAACCCATCGCCGTAAATAACTGCTGCGCCCGAAAGAAGTTTTGTCGTTGATAGAGACTGTGCAAATTGCCCCGCAGAATGCCTTTTGGTTTGAGCGCGGTTTTTAGCGTCCGCAAAGTTTGGACGAGATCAGGCATCAAATACAGCACTTCGTCACAGTTAATATAGTCAAACTTCATGCCTAGCTGAGAAACCTCGTTGAGGGGCAGCGTATAAAACTGAATCTCGGTAAAGCCATGAAATCGTAATCGTTCGCGGGCTAGTTCGACTGATTGTTGAGAGAGATCGATGCCGATGATCGTTGCGCCAGGGTTGGCTTCTGCTAGAAGTAGCGTGTTGTAGCCCGTCCCGCAGCCGACATCTAGAATGGCGATTTCCTGGGGGTCAATGCGTTTTTGATGATACAGATAGAATGGCGTAACAAAATTATGGATATAGAGCGCATTGGCATCTTGTTTGGGAGATTTCTCGATCGGCGTTCTCGGATAAGGTGAGCTATCAAACTGCTGCCGAATCTTCTCAAACAGGTCAGAATTTTGCGGATTCACAGAGTCGTCTCCTTTATTGTGAATTTGAGCCAGTAGCCTCGATCGACTCTACGCTATCATCGTCTCACTGCCAGAAGATCACAAATAACCTCCCCGAATAAACCCCTTTAGTCGGTTACTAGCTGGCAAATCTCCCCTGAATCCCCTTAAAAAGGGAGGGAACCGGACGTAACAGCCAGTTTTGGGCATCGAGAGACATTGAGGCAATTCACACCACCACTTCACGGTGCATTCTAGAACTCGACAATTTTAGAACTCACCAATTCTAGAACTCACCAATTCTAGAACAATGTTACTGTACGATTTAGTGTCGATCGTGCGAGTAGATCACCGGACAAGTCGAGTCACCATTTCTCATAAGGCGGCTCATAGCCCTGGTGGATTGGGTCTGTATTACTCTGAAGTACAACCCGTACCAGTAAAAGAACGCAACTGTAGATTAATCATGACCGGGGCAAAAATGTGACTACCTGAACCACTCACGATCGATTTGACCCCCAATAAAACCGCCCAATCAAATCACTAGAATAGAAACTAACTAACTTAATTGAATTAGACTGCACCATTTTCGCACACAGGACATACAATCAAACCATTAACCTCATAGGAAACAAAAATGTCAGCCAGTGTTCTAACCGATGACTTTAGACAACTCCTCGAACAACAACGCGAACGTTTGACGACTGAGCGCGATGCTATCGTGCAATCTGCGATCGAACAGGCGACGACAGCCATCGATCGCAGCCTAGATCATATCAATGCTTTGTTAGGGGGAGCGGCTGTGGCTTCTCCTAACAATAGCGCCAGCAATGGAAGCAGTCAGGCTAGTGTGGTTGAGTCTCTCGTTGAAGAGGCTACATCAGAACCAGAAGAAGCACCTACCCAAAAGAGAGTCCCCCGTAAGACAGCGGCTAACACCCAAAAAGCAGGCAAAGCCCCGGCCTCCTCTGCAAAAACCAAATCAAACATCAAGGTCAAGTCTGTTGAGCCAAAAGGCAAAGCCAAGTCTTCCTCTGACAAATCCTTTGAAGCTCCCAAACTCAAACGCGAGTTCAAAGATTTGACCCCTGCCAAAGCAATGGAGCAGGTACTGATCGCTTCCCCCGATCAGGTTTTTACGACCGATGAAATGATTCAGTTGCTCTTTGGATCGTTAGATGAGTCGGTGTTGCCAAGAACGCGCCAGAGTGTTGCGCTGATGTTTTCTCACGGGCTACGAAGACAGGATTACATCAAAGTCCAAGAAAATCCTGCCCAGTACAAACTCAACCCTGAGCGAGGAGCACAGTCCAAGTAATGATCTTCCTGATCAGGGGCAGTAGCATCAGTGATGTGAATGGATACTCACGATCGAGATTGAGTATTCTGCGAAATTAAATAAACTACCCATGTCGCGATCGTGAGTCATGGGTCAGATATTTTTTGTCGCCTCAAACTGATGCACAGGTCTTTAGGTCACCATTCAGGATGCGAATTAAATAAAGCCTGATTGATCCGTTGGATGTGTTACCTAACAACACTTTTCTCACGAGAAATTTCAGGCTATTTAATTCATAGCTCTGATCTGTCAAAATCTCTGAAATCAACGGAGAGGGGGGGATTCGAACCCCCGTTGAGTTGCCCCAAAACGCATTTCGAGTGCGTCGCATTCAACCGCTCTGCCACCTCTCCAAGGAGCGTTAGCGTCCTATCTAATCATACTACAAGGGTGAAGCGTCGGTTTCACGAATTCCTAAAGTCTGCTCAAATCGTTTGCCCGTCCAGCGAATGGCTCCATCCTGGCGGGTTTGGTAGACTCGCGTCTGGTGAGTTTGGAGCCGATCGACCGTTTCTTGATCCACCTGGTGGGAATATGCGATCGCTACTTTGGGATGCAATTTCTCTACCCAATCGGACTCGATCGCCTGACCCGACCACCACAACACCGAGTGACGTTGTAAACCGTCAGAAGCAACCTGCTGATTTTTGAGCGAATCTTTGAGCCACAGCCACTGCTGATCGCCAACTTGTAGCTGAAGGATGTCAGGATTGCGGCTGATGGGCTGTACAGAGGTCGATTGAAGGTTTATGCGCTGCCCCACCGACAAAGGCAGGTAGCGTCCTTTTTGAGCGGCGATCGCGTCGGTCAGTTGAGAATTGGGTGCGGTCTGGTAAAAAGATCTGACGGGCATCTGGTCAAGTAGGGTTGTCCAACCGCTGTTTGATCGACGAGTTGAGGGGGTTGAGATGGCCCAGTCGATCGCATTGATGCCTTCTTTTTGCAAAAAAGGTAAGAGCGTCGATCGCACCGTGGCTTCGTCTCCACTACTGACTAAGGCAACTTTGCCTCGATCTTGGATCACCAGAATAGGATCTTGAGACGTTGCTAACACGGTTGCCTGAAATAAGGTTGCTTTTGCATAAGAGGCGGGGACAAACACGAGCGCGATCGCAGCCAATCCAATTACCCACAGGTGTCGCTGAAATTGGGGACGCAGCCAGGGCAAGCCAATCAGACTATAGAGAACTATCAGAGAAAAGGCTGAAATCGTACCAACGGCGATCGCATTCCCAGGAAGTTGGCAGAAAAAATCGACGATGGTCAGCAGCCAAAAAGTTGGATAGTGTAATAACCAGGCGGAAACAGTGCCCGCGATCGGAGATGCCAGCGCGAGTAGAGCACTAATCATTCCACCAATACTAATGATTGAGATCAGAGGCGTGACGATAATATTGGCAAGAATGCTGTAGGGAGAAACCACGCCAAACACATAGAGTAGCAGCGGCAACGTCCAGATGTAGGCAGCGATCGGAATCGCGATCAACGTGGCGATCATTGTCGGCAACCAGTCCAGTCGTTTGACCAGGGGTGAAACCGTGATTTGTAAGCCCATCGTCGCTAGAAAGCTGAGTTGAAACCCCAGATCCCAGATCCAGATGGGGTTAGCTAATACCAAAATCATGGCGGCGAATAACAGTCCGCTGAGTGGTTTGACTCGACGTTTTGTTGCAAGTCCGATTAATAAACCACCGCCCATGATCACGGCCCTAAGAACGGCAGGCTGTAATCCTGTTAATCCCAAAAAGATCAGGAGTGCAAATGCACCACACCCGACTTGAATGCGCTCTGAGAATCGTTTGGTCAACTCCAAAACGACCCCTAAGATGAGAGAAACCTGAAACCCAGAAGCGGCAAGGGCGTGACACAATCCAATACGAATAAATTGATCTTTGACATCAAACGGCAAATCAACCACTCGACCACCCAACACCATCGCACTGACCAGTTGACCTTCTGGACTACCGAGCCAATCGATCTGCGATCGTACAATCTTCTGCCGAATCACCCACCAGCCCCAGGGATTGCCAGCCTTGACCACTTCCAGCGATTTCCCCTTGAGTCCTGCAAAACAGCCTGACTGCGCCAAGTACGCCTCAAAGTCAAAGCCACCGGGATTCGTCGCAGGTTTTGGCTTGTAAAGGGAGCCTGTGAGGGCGATCGTTTGTCCGGGGTGTAGTCCCGTTGCTTGAAGTAGGGGCACCGTTGCGTAGAGATTTCCTCGGAAGCGATCGGGCGCAATTTTTGAGTTGGCACCATCGACGCGATTCACGTCTAGCCAAAGTTGAGCGTTGCCGCTTCGAGTCAGGCGGGGCGTTTCGGTAATGATTCCTGATGCGGTGACGGTTTGTTTTTCTGCGACTGTTGGCACCAGGCGACTAATATCAAACGCCCCCGGTTGAGGAAGTCGAATTTGAAAATAAAGGCTGGCAACCAACCCGACAAGGCCTGCTGCAATCCAAATTTTGGGACTGAGTTTACCCTTCCAGAATCGAGGTAGGGCGATCGCCGCGATTCCGCCCAAAATCAGCACTCCTACGCCACCCCAAGGAACAGCCGTCGCCAGCAATCCTAGAATGTAGGCCAAACTTAGAATAATGGGCGCTGCATTTTTAGGCATAGTCAGGCGCTTGGTTGAGTAAAGAACCCCTTCAGAGTGCCCAATTGTGAAACGCGCTTAAGCGACCCGTCTAAGAATTTGACTAACTGTGAGCATTGAGAAAGATTGAGAGGTAACGACGCTCAACATAATGTAACTCCACAACGTTGTAAAAATTCATCGTTCTACACCCTGAGAAGCACCCTGATGGGTAATAGCGATCGCTAGAGTAGAAAGTCATTCTTGTGGTGAAGAGTTTCCTAATTCTTCAAGTACATCAAGTTCTTTGGTTACTGATTCAGAACTTAAGAACCGACCTGTTTTGGGATACCCTTCTTGACTCGGTGAAAGACATACTGAGGGTCAGTTAATGGAATATGCAGAACTCCATCCTCTAATCACTGTCTCTACTTCACCTGGCTAAGACGGGCGATCGACCAATTAAATAGTCCGTTGTTGAATTTGATAGCACTATTACTGTCAGGAGACTTCTCATGACTATGCAAAGTCAAGCAATGTTTGAATCACCTGCTTCCTATGAAGCAAACCCTTACTCAAATCCTGAGTTTGAAAACGAGTGGGAACAGCAGGAAACGAACCCCTACACCAATTCTGAGTTTGAATGGGAACAGCAGGAAGCGAATCCTTACTCCAATTCCGAGTTTGAAAATGAGTGGGAACAGCACGAAGCCGCGAATCACAGTCAAGGCTACGCCAACCCAGAGTTTGAGGACGAATGGGAACAGCAGGAAACGAACCACTATCATCAAGGTTACGCAAACCCAGAATATGAGCAAGAAGGCGAATACTTCTTCAAAAAAATCGGTCGCTTTCTTAAAAAGAATGTGTTGCCGCTTGCAAAAAGATTTGCGCCTAGTGTGGTGCGATCGCTGACCAGTCTGATTCCTGGAGTTGGGGCGATCGCGGCTCCTCTAGCGGGCAAACTCACCAGCGCCATGCTGCGAGAAGGCGAAATGGAAGCATCCCAAATGGAAGCCGAATTTTTTGGCAACAACGAGTTTGAAGCCGAAATTGGCACGAGCGAAGTGGCTTACGAAGCAGCGCTAACAGAATTTATGGCGGCTCAAGCAGCGGAAGCAACCACCGAATCCGAAGCTGAATCCATGATTGCGGCCACTCTACCGATTACGATTTCGATCATGGGCGGTAAGCGGGCCCTGCGTCCCGTGGTCGCCACAATGGCACAAGCCAGCGCTCGGCGTTCTCGCCTGTTGAACCAACAAGGAACGGCGGGGAAACAAATTCTTCGAGCCGTGCCCGCAATGGATCGAACGGCGATCGCAACGCTCAAATCGGCGGCTCGTGCAGGTCAACCCATCAACAGTGCCACAGCCCTAAAAGCAATGGCGGCAGCCACTCAGCAAGTGATGACCAATCCCCAAAAGCTGCAAAAAGCGATCACTCAAAATCTGGCGGTGCGTCAAAAAACAGCGCCCTCCAGCGCCCGCAATCCGATGAATCCGCGTCGAGCCGCCAGCGCCAGTTGCCCAACCTGTGCAGGTCGCTAATCACCCGTAGGAGAAAGGACGATGATTTCAGCCGCTTCCCCGCAGCCGAGTTTGACGACTCAGCCTGCAAAATCAAGCTCGATCGGCGAACAACGCTTACTCGACAACTGGCTCAACATTCAATCGCTCAATCTAGTCCGCCATGCCAAGTCACTGCGGCCCTTTGCCAAAGACGAATTTGGGACGGGCCCCATTGCTCCTAGCGAAGCCCACATCGAAGCCGTCAATCGCTTTGTCGATCGCTTTCGGGTGCAGTTGATTGAGAAAACGCGCTGGGTAGAAGCGGCAGCAAGTGCGGCTCGTCGAGACCCTACGGGCGATCGCTTTCGAGTGCTGCTAGAACGTAAAGAGACAGTGAGTAATCAGGTGCTCTACCTCGAAGGCATTTGGGACTTCTACTTTGATCTATTTGTGCAGCGGCTGTCTTCGTTTGGGGAGCGGTTGAGAGCCATCGATCGCATTGCCATCAACTGTTACGAAAAAGTCTATGTGGGGCTAGGTACGGCGCAACCCATGCCCAGTTTGTTGCCCTTTAGCTATGCCAACAGTGGCTTTAGTCCGGCGACCTTTCGACGGGGGGTTCCTTTACAAAAGCTGCGCTACAATTCCAACCTGTTTCCCTTGATTATGCTGCCGCAGCACCGATTAGACAATGTGTGGGCGCTCTCCAGCGTTTTGCATGAAGTGTCTCACAATTTACAAGCAGATTTGGGGCTATGGGAAGTCATTCCAGTCCGACTGTTTCAACGTCTGACGACAGAAGGACGATTTTCTCCAGAGGTGGCGCAGGTGTGGGCGCGGTGGCACAAAGAAACGATGGCCGATATGTTTGCGCTGATGTTGGGGGGAACGGCTGCGGTTGAGTCGCTCATGGATGTGGTGGGGCGATCGCCTGCCAGTACGTTGCAGTTTAGTGCTGAGGCGGTTCATCCTACGCCCTATTTGCGCGTGTTGATCAATCTAATTTTGCTACGGCGATTGGGCTTCGATCGACTAGCCTCCGATCTGGCCCGCGTCTGGCAGCGCCTCTATCCCCGGATTACACCCGATCAGATTCCGCCCTTTTTCATGAAAACCTTCTACCCGGCTGCGGAAATGGTCGTCGATACGCTGGTATTTCAGCCCTATGCTCAGTTTGGCAACAAGTCGATGGCGCAGGTGATTGACTTTACGCCCGCGCAACTGGATCTAATCGAACAGGCCGGACGACGGTTGGCAGCAGGCAGCGATCCAGGAGCCATTCCCGTCCGGCTGATGGTAAGTGCGGCTCGGTTCGCGATAGATCAGCAACTTGCCACCCCCCAAGCCATTACAGACAACTTTTACCGCATGTTAGGACGGCGCTAGATTTTCCAACAACAGATCTAGAACCTCATCCCTCCTCGCGAAGCGGAACAAAGTTCTCCCTCATCCCTCATCCCTCATCCCTCATCCCTCATCCCTAGATCACACGAGGTAGTCACGATGACATTTCCCTATCTAGTCACGGCTGGTCAGACCAGTCCCTTTACGGCTGAACAATTACAGCAACTTCGACAAACTTTCATTGATCAATTTCTGTTTGCTCAACCCACCCTTACCGACAATCCGGTAGCCGAACAACTGTCACAGATTACTCGGATTTTGAGTCATTCTGCTGGCAACGAAACCACGGTTTATGACAATGGTTCTGCACGATCGACGGCCTCCAGTGCCGCCAACGGTCTATCGCAGCAAGTCGAGCGGGCCCTGACGCAGGTGTTAGGACGCGCCCCCGGTCGTGGCTCAGATGGATTCATCAGCGCGTTGAACAGTGCCTTTCCGACTGCCAAGAATGGTCAGGTGATGATGACTCCAGCCCGCAGTCTAGTCTCGCTCTACAACCCCAATGAGCTAAACGGCATGACGGGTCAGCTTTCGGTCGCGCAAGCCAATTTATATCGTCAAGGCAGCATTATTGGGCAGGATGCGCTGAAAGTGCTGGAAGGATTAACGTCTTTTGATCCGACGGCGGATGTGGATGCGGTTGAGGCCCTGCGATCGCTCATCCAGTCTCAGATTCGCACGCTAGTCGATGAGTTTGGTCGCTTAGACGAACCGCGCAAACAGCGAGTAGAAACTTACCTCAATACGCTGAGTGTCAAAAGTCCTGTAGGCAGTGAGAGTGGGGGCAATCGGCTAATCGGCGGCTCTCTACTTAAGTTTGGTGAAAAAGCCCGCTTGATCAATCGCAATGGTCAAGTCGAGGCGGTGCTGCCTGTGACACTGGGGGACGAAACTCAGATTGCTGGATTTGAACTGTTGATTAATTACGTGGATACCTTGAGACGAATCTGGGTTGAGTATGACATTACGACCTCGATCGAGACTCAAGTTACCGGACGATACAGCGAACGACTCTCCCGCGCCAGCATTATGCTCCCGGTGATCAGCGATAGTAATGCGAGTTTGATGTCTGCAATGGATTCAGTCGGCTTTACCGAAAGCGAACGGCGATCGGATGCGGCCCTGTTTGACACGTTAGAATCCCCCGGTTCTGTAACGATCAGCAGCGGCAACAACGGCACGAATTTGACCATCACCGCTAACTTTGCATTACCCAACATTACGGTCAATGACTTTGATGAATGGGTCGATCGCTTTACAACCCTCGAAGCGCCTTCTCTATTGTCTACATCGGGACAGTTTGGCTTAGATTTTGTCACTGATCAAGCAGACACGCTGTTCTGGACGATCGCCTCTGTGCTTTATGCCATCACGCCTGATGTAAACAACTTATCGAATGGCGGTGTCTTCAACAAGCGCAATCAAACCAAGCTGCTGGGCAGAGTCTTGTCCTTTGAGCGGGTACAGCAAACCTTGAGTGAGCTTGTGTTTCAACTCGATACGCTGGCAGATCTGGGCGTGGGTAGCGTGTCGTCTGCGTCACCCATCACACCGACCAGACCCATTGGCTAAATCTATTGACTAACTTTGAGAGGAAGCGAATCATGAAAGCACGCGACTACGATCGCCGCAATGACCAGGTGGCAGCCCTGCTGCAAAATACGATCGAGCAACTCGGCCCCGAACTGGTCGCCAATCCGCAGCTAGCAGAAGTGCTAAATCGGATGGTGGATGACCAACTACAAAAATATGAGGAATCACAATCAGGCAAAGCTTCTCCAGCCGATGGCGGACTGGCGGATCTCATTGGTCTGGGCAAAGACAGCACAACCGACCTGGGAGAAGCTCAAATTTCTAGCGGCGTAATCGACTATGACGACACGGTGAGAAGTGAGCGCATTCTAGCCAGTGCCGACCTCTATTACATCTATATGCACGAACGGTTAGGCGTTTTCCGCGTCATCGACAAACTACAAGAACTGTTTCGAGCCGGAACTTTGCGAATTTCGAGCGGTGAAGGGGCTTATGGTCTCTACCGATTCGACAAGCACAACATTCTGCGCTACCACAAACAAGAACGGATGCGGGCTTATCGGCGCGTCTTTGGCTACACGACGACAAATCCTGGCCCCGGTGCGCGTCCAAATCCTCAGTTTCACGGATTGTTTACACACTTTATTGGCGAAGCGGCGAAATATTGGCGCGATAAGCGAGTCAGTGAAGTCATTCGTGAACGGGCAACTGATCCGACTTTTGGGTCGATCGCGATCGTTCGGCGAGCCGGATTGGATCTGCGAAACAACCTGAAAAATTCTTCCTACGGCTACATCAATGTGCTGCGGGTGGAGACCAGTCAGGCGCTGGCGGAATGCTTTAAAGTGCTGGAATCGCCCGATGTGCGCGCTCAGTTTGGGGCAGACAACGCCTGGGAACTGATCGAACTCGTCCTCTGGCAATATTTCCAGGAATCTGTTCACGCCAGCACGATGAACCGCATGGCCGTCGCGGGACGAGAAGTGATTCGTTGGTTAGCAGAGCCGTTTGTACTTCAGAAGAACCGCACCGAGTTTGAAGCCTTGCTGCTGCGGATTGCAGAGTACACCGAGGAATGGATTTCTAGTGAAGAAGGAATGCGGATGAGCCGTCCTACACCGCCGCCGCGTCAAGTCTATGCACCCGGAGCGCCTCCTAATGGAATGCGTCACAATCCAGCGATGGGGCGATCGAATGGCAGGATGCCCGCTCCGCGAATTGTGGGGTAGCCTCAGACAGCCAAACTCAAACGGTCAAGTTCAACAATCGAAGATTGAGCCTCAGAGCATGGGTATTTGAGGTTCGATCACCGACATTCAAGTTCAGAAGCGGAGCCTTTGACCTCTAACCTGCATCGTTCGAGTTCAGAACTCCAGCTTTTAAGTTGAGAACTCGATAATTCGCGTTCAGAACTGCAACCTTCGAGATCAGAACTCAAAGATTCGTGTTCGGAACTCAAAGATTCGTGTTCGGAACTCAAAAATTTGACATCAGAACTGAATCAAACAAGTTCAGAACTGCGTGATTCGCGTCCAACCTTTGCCGAGTCATGAGAACTGAAGCACGATCGCACCCTCATTCCTCACAAGTCAATCTATTGTTTTTGACTACTTGTTTCTGACCGTTTTGAGTTCTCTCACACCTCACGCCTCCACAATGAAATTTCTTTGAATAACCAAGGCTCTGACCATGAACCAGCAACAATGGCTGTTTGAAGTGCCCTTTAATTTAGAAAGCGCTTCTCACTACAACGGACTCAACGAAAATCTCAACGAAAACTTTGAGCAACTCACCGAATGGGAAGCATTGCCCGTCGGCCTTCGCTCACCTCGATTTCGCAACAACGCACGCCTCCAAGCTGCCGCCAACAACAAGCCCCCGATGCGGCCAGGAGAACGAGGACAGGCGGTACAAATTCTTCAACAAGCTCTGATTGATTTGAAGTTTCCCATGCCCATTTCAACTCGACGACGGGGCACCCCTGACGGCATCTATGGAGCGGAAACAACTGCTACGGTTCGCAAATTTCAACAGAGATACGGACTAAAACCAGATGGCATTGTCGGCAAAAACACCCTGAGTCGGCTCGATCGATTGTTTACAACTCGGACTACCGAACCCAGATGCGGTGTGCCTTCAGCCGCGCTAGAAATGCCAGCCTATGAAGCCGAATTGTTTGAGTCCACATCCAAAAAGGCAACCCCAAAAGCCAGCCTCTGTCTCTATCAACAAGGCAACAAGTCCAGTGGATTTTTCTCCAATCAGGCGGGCCGTTGGGCAAAGCGAATTAGCGCGATCGCCAACCCAACTGCAACCAATGCTTGTGGGACGATCGGCGCAACTCCCTACCGCACAGGCGAAGACATCATTAGAGCCATCAATGAAACCTTTCGCTGCCTCAATCAACGCCTCAAAGAAGTTCACATTTTCAGCCACTCCTATCCCGAAGGAATCATTGGCGATGGAGACTGTGTAGGACTGTATCGAGACTCAGCCCGCAGCACTTGTGCAACTATCCAATCAGGAGGCCGCAGTGTTTCTCAGATTCCAACCGCAGTCTTAGCGCAAGATGTTGTATTTGTTCTGCATGGCTGCAACACTGCCGTTAACTGTGGTCAAGATTCAGTCAATTTTGCCCGTGATCTCTTTAACCATCTCGCTGCTCAATTAGACAATCCCAGAGTGTTTGGGCATCCGGTCAGCGTCTGTGCGGGTCAACAGTGCCGTTGGTGTGAATACTCAAACAAGCATCCCAAAGGTCGGCGACTTGCCACCATTCCGTCCATCTATAGCGGTAATGGGTTCTGCGGCAAGATTTGTTAGAGGAATAGGTGGCGTAAGCGTTGCATATTTATTGGCAACTCATCACTCACGCTTTCTACGATCGCTCCTTCCACAGTCAACTTGACTTAGAGGCGTTGCTGAATCAGGGGGTGTGCCCCAAAGCGGCGGGAAACCCAAGGTTCAAAGTCCCCCATTTTTGGGGGATTTAGGGGGCGAAAAGATGGACACTTCCCACAGATTCATCCCTCCAATCAGCAACGCCAGAATTGGGGGCGATCGCTCACCCACGCTATGATGACAATGACTGGCAGCAGAAGGACTTTTAACGATGTACGTCCTCGTCTCACCCGAAAAAATTCAACTTCCCGCAGGCACGGTCTTGCGGCTTCCGGCAACTTGGCAAGACTACCAAAAACTCTGCCAGCAGCGCGGTGATGGAGCGATTCCTCGCATCAAGTATCACAACGGAGAAGTCTCGCTAATGTCGCCCTTGCCCATCCACGGTCGAGATGCCAATCTTGTTGCTGATGTTGTGAAAGTTCTGCTGGATCACGACGATCGCGAATACGATGCCTTTACTCCCGTCACAATGACCTTGCCAGAAGAGAGCGGGATTGAGCCAGACTACTGTTTCTACATCGACAATTGGCAAGCCGTGTCAGGCAAAAAGCGCATTGACTGGCAAACCGATCCGCCTCCCGATTTGGTAATCGAAATTGATGTGACTAGCTACTCTGAGATCGACGATTATTTGCCCTACCGAGTTCCAGAAGTCTGGCTATTCAAGCAGCAAAAACTGTTGATTTATCAGTTGCAGAACTCAACCTATCAACTGCAAACCCAGAGCCGCTATTTCCCAAACATCGACCTCGAAAGCACGATCGCCCGTTGTGTTCAGATTGCCTACGATCGCAACACCAGTGCCGCAATTCGAGATCTCAGACAACAGTTGAACCGCTAATGCTCAATTTGAGTTCTCACCCATTTGCGAAAAACTTTCACCAGTTCCAGGTAATCGATCGTTTCGGCTTGTTGTAAAAATACAGCGATGTCTGAAATTGGCAGATTTAGAAAAAATTGACTTTCCGGGGAGGTGATGTAGGTTCCGTTCTGTAGTTGTTTGACCACCAACGAATCTCCGTTATAAATCCAAACTTCTGCGACTCCTAAATCTGCATAAACCTGAAGACGATTTTTGGAACTGTTGGTAACATCAACTTCAATCACTAAGTCCGGTGCAGGATCTTCCTTGAGATCCAGCCGTCGCTTCCCCCGAACGGCATCAATGTTAAAGATGTAGAAACATTCGTCTGGTTCAGCTCCACTCAATTCAGGTCGTTTGAATGTAGTTGAACCTAGCGGATAAATTTGCACTTCTAGCTCTTCCGCCAGCGTTTCTACAAACCGTCCTATCACCTTTTTACTCAGTTCGTGTTCTGGAGAAGGAGCCATGATTTCTAAATCGCCACGGTTGTAGGTTAGTCGCAGACGACGATCGCTCAATTCCTCCAGTAGCGCCTCATAGGTCTGCCAGCTAATCCCCGATAGGTGAATTATTTCAGCAGGTGTCGCAAACACTGTTGCAGTCATCGATTTAACTAAAAAACTGGTACTTTCACTTTATAGGATACAGAGTATGATTATCGACTGCCACTGTCATGCCGGAAAAGGCGACCTGCTGACGGGCCCCTGGAGTACTGATGCCCCCGTGGAATCTTATCTCCGTCGCGCCAAAACCGCAGGCATCGATCGCACTGTCATCTTTGCCCCTTTTCATAGCGACTATGCAAAAGCCAACCGCAACACGGCTCAAATCATTGCTCAACATTCCAAACAATACATTGGTTTTGCGATGGTGCATTGTGAACGAGACCGCGATCGCATTTACCCAATGGTGCATCAAGCCGTGACTCAGTGGAACTTTCGCGGCATCAAAGTCCATCGCCATGACGCACCCGCGACTCGTGAAGTCTGCGAAGTGGCTCAAGCATTCAATCTACCACTGCTCTACGACCCTGCCAATGAGACAGATTTAGTGGATCTACTAGCCAGTCAATATCCCAAAGTCAACTTTATTATTCCTCACCTGGGTAGCTTTGGGGATGATTGGCGTGCCCATCTGCGCGTGATCGACCAGCTTGTTAGGTTTCCTAATGTCTATGCCGATACGTCTGGAGTGCGCCGATTTGACTATCTGGTGCAAGCGATCAAGCGGGCGGGCGCTCACAAGATTTTGTTTGGGTCAGATGGGCCGTGGCTACATCCGGGTCTGGAGTTACAGAAGGTTCGTTTGTTAGGATTGCCCCCACAGCAACTAGACCAAATACTCGGCAAGAACTTATTAAAACTGATTCACGGAAGCATTCAAAGAACTAGCAATCCCGTGACAGAGCGCAATGGCTCAGAGACAGCTCATCATGTGCCTGCTCATTGATAAGAACTTGTAGCTCGAACAGTCATAAAGTCCGCCAGAATTGGCAGCTTGGGGGGCAGAAGAATTCAATTAACGAAGCGAAAGAACTGGATTGAGTCCCTACAGGTTTAGTCTGTGGCTGGCATTGTGCAAACAGTAGAGTCAGGTTTATTCAGTTCTAATGACGGGTTGTTTCGTGATTGCCAGTTGTTCTAGTCGCGTTGCCGCCAGCATGGGGGCATCATACTGACGAATTGCCCGTTGAAAGTCCTTAGCGCGAGTCTGGTAGCGACGATCGGATAGTAGCTTTTTCACCGCAGCGCGAATCTGCTCAGGAGTCGGCTTTCCTGTTTTCAAATCAATTCCAACACCCGCCCACTCAATTCGCGCACACACTTCAGGCTTATCTTCTGATTGTCCCGCCGCCACTAAAGGCACCCCCGCCGCCAAAGCCATCTGCACACCGTTGTATCCGCCATTTGTAATCATCACATCGACATGGGGCAGTAGCTCAGAATGAGGAATAAACGACTCAATTCGAGCATTGGCAGGAATTGCATCAGGCGCAAGACTCTCGATCGCTTTGCCAATTGTAGTCGCAACAATCAAGACTTCTTCCTGGGCAAGTGCCCGTAGGGTTGGCACGATTAACACGTCTGGATCGGTGGCAACGGTTCCTTGAGTCACATGAACAACAGGCTGGCTCCCTTTGAGATCATCCCACCAGGCAGGGGGCGTAAACTCCGTTGCAATTGAAGAAAGTAGCGGCCCCACAAAATGGACTTGAGCAGGTAAATCTCGACGAGGATATTCAAACTCTGGAACTGTTCCAGCGATGTGCAAAAAAGGTGAGAGGGTGTCAAAGAAAGGGGTTGTGCTGTGAGGCAGCCCCAAGTCGGCACGAACTTGATTCGTGTATGCCGTCACTTCTCGAAACAGCAGCGCTTGAGCAAGCCAGTTTAATCCCCGATTGCGAAACTGTCCGAAGGGGGAGGCATCTGGTTTGAGTCCCAGACCAAACGGGGCTGTATCGCGACTGCTAAATGCCAGAGCGGAGATGCCAAATCCTGCCCACGGTGGCCCGCCTTGTTCGTGAATCCAGGCAGCGCCCAAAAAGCAAAAATCTGTCAGCAGCACATCTGCCGCAAAGTCCTGCAAAATGGCTGTCAAGTCTTTTACCTGCCCCACGGCGGCATCAATAAAGAAGTGCTTCAGGTCAAACTTAAGTTGGGCGGCACCGCGTAGCGCATTGCGTTGGGTTGTCCAGTCCTGCGGGACATTTTCTGGATAAGAATAATCAAGCCCAGAAGCGATCGGCGCAAATCGTGCTCCTGTAGACTCGACTTTCGCCTGAAATGCACTTCCTGTATACCAACAAACTTCGTGTCCTCGATTGACTAACTCACGCACGATCGAGAGGGCCGGACTCACATGCCCCACCACAGGAATCGTTCCGATGAGAAACTTAGCCATTCCACTCACCTCACGTTGGTCAATATTCTATTATCTGCCAGAATGCCTGGTGATTAATGTTAGCTTCGCAAGTGCCTTCGGCTGGTCTACTGGAACCGAGACATTAGATTGACTCTGCTATTGCCACAGCCGTCACACTTTATATTCTCCAGATTGGTATCGATGGCTTTTGCGAATGGTCTTCTCCTCCATCCAAAACTGACTCTTAAATGGTTGCTCAGAGCCTTCGCCTTCTCTCAATTTTGTGTGAACTTTGAGACTTCAAACATCGACTTTGGACGTGGCGACTCCTTGCGGGTAGCTCGAAGGGACGGATTCCTCGATGACTTCGGCAGGCTGACTGGACTTAGATCTTGCACCCGAAAAGTCGCGCAACAGCCCCATCAAGGCGGGTACAACGGTGGGCGTGAGAATGGTGGAGAAAGCAAGTCCGCCCGTTAAAACAATGCCCAATCCTTGATAGAGTTCTGAGCCTTGACCGGGTAAGATGGCGAGAGGCAACATTCCCAAGACGCTGGTTCCCGCAGACATAAAAATGGCGCGTAATCGATCTTGAGTTGCCCGATAGAGCGAGGTGTCGTAGTCAACTCCTTGTTCCTGAAGCTGTAGGGCCCGATCGACCAATAAAATCGCATTATTAACCACGACTCCCGTCAAGATCAGGAATCCCAACGCAGTAATCATATCTAACGCCGCAGACACACCGGGAATTCGATTTGCGATTACTAGACTCAACAGTGCGCCACTCATTCCCATCGGAATCGTTGCCATGATCACGACTGGGTAGAGAAATGACTTATACAACGCGACCAGTAATAGGTAAGTGATCAAAATCGACAACAAGAAGGCAGTCGCTAACTGAGAAACCGTTGTGGCTAGTTGGTCAGCCGTGCCAGCGAGTTCTAATCGAGCACCAGCAGGCAGATTGGCTCGTAAGGGCGCGAGTACTTCCTCTTCGGCCCGTTGAACGATCGCCGCTAACGGAGCATCCGGATTGAGCGAAGCGGTGAGGGTAATCGATCGCTCCAAATCAACGTGATTGATCACATCGGCTCCGGTGGCTTCTCGCACTTCGGCAACGTCGCTGAGTTGTACTCGTCTTCCTCTCGCGTAGAGGGGCAACTGGCGTAACTGTTCGGGGGTTTGCACAAAGGTATTTTGTAGCTCGACCGAGACATCCAATTCTTCTTTGCCGTCGATAAAGTCTGATGCAAGACGACCGCCTAGAGCCGCTTCGACGACAGAACCCACCTCAGATTCAGAAAGCCCAACTTCGGCCAGCCGTTCTCGGTTGGGAATGACTTGAAGTTCTCCGGCACCCATGACAAAGTTCGATCGCACATTGCGAATGCCATTAAAGGCGCGAAGTTGGCCCGTGATTTCCTTCTCGACGTTGCTCAACTGAGTCAGGTCAGATCCGACAATATCTACCTCAAATTCCTTGCCAGGGTCGCGAAAGATTGAGGGTCGAACTGGCACCATAAACCGATATCCAGCGAAGTTGTTACTCGCAGCGCGAAACCGATTTACCATGTCGGCCAATCCCTGAGTCGTCGCAAATTCTGGCTTGAGAATCGCCGCGATCGCCCGCAATGCCCCAGGACGATCGACAAACATGACGCGATCGACTTCCGGCTGCGCTCTAATAAAGGCTCGGACTGGCTCCGATTGGCGAATCGACTCTGCAATACTGGTTCCTGGCAAAGGTTCTGAGCGCCACTGAATCAGGTTGCGGTTGCCTTCGGGCAGATAGTCGGCAGGCGGCAGGAGAAAAAAGCTGGCAACCAACAGAGAGACGGGAATCGAAAGAACGAGCAGCCGACGGCCCATTCTGCCTCGCCCGATCGACCAGCGCACCGTCTTAGACAAAAAGGCTTCGAGCTTGCCCTGGAAGTGGCGAAACACCGCAGAACATTTGGCAATCGATCGCTCAAACCAATTGCCGCCGCGATATTCCCCACCTTCCATCATCTGCATGGCTTCCGATTCTTTGAGAAACAAGCCAGAGAGCATCGGAACTAAGGTAATCGCCGCCACTAGCGAGAAGATCGCCGAACAAGACAGCGTAATCGCCATGTCTGCATAGAGTTGTCCCGCTTCACCCGTCACCACTAGTAAGGGAATGAAGACGACCACGTTGGACAAAGTGGAACCGAGCATCGCGCCCCAGACTTCTTGCGTCCCGTCGATCGCCGCTCGAAACGCATTCTTGCCCTGCTGCATGTGAGTAAAGACGTTTTCGATCACGACGATCGAGTTATCCACGACCATGCCAACCGAAAAGGCCAATCCGGCCAGGCTAATGATATTCAGAGAGCGTCCCAACAGTGCCATGACTGTGAATATCATGACCGACGAAATTGGAATGGTAATGGCAATGACGGCAACGGTTCGCATGGAACCCAAAAATAATACGAGGACGGCTGTTGCTAATAATGCACCTCCGATCAGGTTTTCTTGAACAAAGGTAATCGATTGGTTAATGTATTCGCTCTCATCATAGTTATAGACAAAGCGAATGCCTTCATTTTGACGATCGAACTGTTCCTGTAGTTCTGTAATCGCCGCTCTCACCCCTTTTGAGACTTCTGGGACGTTTGCGCCAATCTGCCGAATGATCCCGACTGCCACCGCAGGCTTATCTTTAAACAACAGCGCACTATCCTGAAGCTTGCGCCCCATTTGCACCTGTGCCACATCGCGAATGTAGACAATTCCACTCGGATCGCGTCTTAGTACAAATCCAGCAATCTGATCGATGTCCTGCGATCGGCTCAACGTGCGAACCCGATATTCCCGTCGCCCTAGTTCCAGGGGCCCGCCCCGAATGTCTCGATTGTTTTCTCGCAACACGCGCACCACATCCCCGATCGTCAGATTGCGATCGGACAAGGCTTTGGGATCGATTTTGACTTCGACTTCGCGCAGCCGACCGCCCACTACAATGAATTGCCCTACGCCTTGAATCCGACGCAACCTCGGCAAGACGACTTCTTCGGCCAGGTCACGGTAGCGATCGGGATTTGGCTCAAACCCATCCCTGGTATCAAACGGAATCCACATCATCGGCGAACTGTTGCCGCCCACTAATTCCACATTCGATTCTTGCGCTTCGGGAGGGAGACTCTGCACCTGTTGCAGACGGTTGATGACATCCACTAAGCGATCGTTCACATTCGTGCCTTCTTGAAATTCCAATGTAATGGCACTTCGTCCCGCACGAGACGCACTGCTGACTTCTTTAACGCCTAGCACTTCTTCCATCTGTTCTTCAATCGGGCGCGTGATCAAATCTTCAACTTCAGACGGCCCGGCACCCGGATAAACCGTGTTGATGGTGATTTCGGGGCGATCGCCTCCAGGCTGCAATTCTAACGGTAGTCTCAGCAAAGAGAACACACCCAGCAACGCTAACAAGCAAAACAGCACAAAGGTTCCGTGTCGCCAGCGGACGGCGGTTTCAATCAATTTCATGACTTGTCTCCTACGACTTTGACTGGCATTCCTTCATTCAAACCGTCTCCACCGCGAATCACGATCGCTTGTCCTGATTTCAATTCGTTACTGTAAATCGCGACTTTCTCTCCCATGTCAGAAACCATTTCCACAGGGGTTGGCTTTGCTTTCCCATCAGCAATCGTAAACACAAGCCACTGATTTTGTCGGCGCGTTAACACATCGCGAGAAACGACGAAGTTCGATCGATTGGAAGGCAGGGTCAATGTGCCCGCGATCGCCATTCCAGGCAGCAGTCCTTTGGGCGGATTGGTCAACTGAACTCTCACTCTTTGTCGCCTCGAAGCACTGTCCGCAGAAGGCACCACAGCGGTAATTTTGGTTTGTCCTTTCCAGTTGGGTAGAGCGCGGGTGGTGAGAGCGATCGGCATTCCCGGCGAAACGCTGCCGCTCAAGTCTTCGGGCAATTCTAAAAACACGTCGAACTGATCACTCGAAACTAGCGTTACCACCTGACCTGAACTCTGCACCAGATCGCCTCGGCTGATGTGTCGAGTTTGTACAATTCCCGATTCGGCGGCGACAATTTGGGTGCGTTGTTGGGCGAGTTCTGCCTGATTTAAGCTTGCTTGAGCCGCTGCAACATTGGCTTTTTGAGCATCGATTTCTTCGCGAATCACGCCCGCTTTTGCTTCTGCTAGTTCCGCTTCTGCCTCAAGTCGTTCTCCCTTTGCTGCATCGACTGCGGATTTGGCTTCGACGAGTAGCCGTTGAGAAATGGCTCCTTCTCTGACGAGGCTGTTGGTTCTCTGTAAGTTGTCTTGGGCTTCTCGCTCTCGCGCTTTGGCTGCACTGACGGCCGCCTGTCGTTGAGCAATGATTTCGGGTCGCGTCCCGACTTCGAGCCGAGCTAAGTTACTGCGCTGTTGGGCCAGTTGGGCCCGTGCCTGAGAAATGCCTAACTGTTGGTCAGCGTCATCAAGAACCGCGATCGTCATCCCCGCTGTGACGCGATCGCCTGGTTGAACCCGAATTTCTTCAACAATGCCGCCTGTTTGAGCGCGAATCGTCGATTGTTGGCTGGCTTCGACCTGTCCTAATAGCTGCACACTCCGACTGGCAGTTCCCGCAGCAAGTTGAACGGTTTCGACGGCGCGAGGCGGTTGTTTTTGAGGTTGAGCCACCGCAGGTCGAGCAGTTCCCGCTGGACTAAACCATCGCCAAGCAACCAGTCCGCTAGTCGTCAGAGCAATCGCACACACGAACCAGATCCAGGGCTTGCGACGGTTGGGATCAGGGGATTCTGTCGTTTGCGTCGGAGTAATAGGCTGATCTTGAGCATTGGAAGATTCCATGATTTGTGACCGATCGAGGGTTAGAGGACAAAGCAAACTTCAAACGTTGCAGTGAGCGATCGCACAGAACTCAAATAAACAAGCAATAGAACTGGGACAAAAAAGTTGCTAGAAAGATTAATTAAACATTAAGAGTTCAAGCCGCTATAGAGATCCTACATGATTTATCAAATTGTTTGCATTGAAATCATTGCAGGAGCTGTAGCACCATAATTTCTCTACGCCCCGTATCCCAAGGCAACTTGGAGTAATTGTCTCAGAAGAATCTGACAGGAATATGACAGGAATACTAAAAATTCCCCAACACATAGCCCACTACCGCAGGCAGCCATTCTGCAATGATCAGGGCACACAGACCACACTGAACGATCCCATCATCAAAGCCTGCTCCTCCGATGCTGAGAGGAGATCCTGCATTTTCAGGGCGGACATCCTTGAGATGAAGCAGATCAGCCCCGATCGTCGTTCCCAAAACTCCCCCCGCAAATGCCACAGAAGCGCGATCGACTCCACCAGACACCAAAGCCATTGCTGACAGGGCAGCGATCGTCGTGATCAGCCAAAATCTTGGTCGGCAAGTCACAATGCCTTTTCCTGGAATGACCGTCACGAGAAAGTAGCTGATGGAGGTGACGATCGCAGTCACGATCAAAATAGTTAGTGGTTGAACGCGATGAAATTGATAAAGTGCCAAGACGATCGGAATCAGTCCCCCAGCTAAATTTATGCCAATGTAACCATAAGGTTGATATCGAGTTCTATCGGAAACTGAAGCCCAGCGTTTTAACAACCAGAGCGGCAGGAGTTCGAGTTTTCTTCGTCCTGATGGATCATGCCTAGTCAAGATGAAAAATGGCAAATTGATAAAGCACCCAAGAAAAGCTGTAATCACAAGCGGCAAACCCAGCCCAGACGCAATACCTAAGCGAGTCATCAGAGTGGAATAGACAATAGGATAAATTTTGAAAATCAGAAAGATTGTGTAGCCAAAAGAGAGCAGCACAAATGGCAGAAACACTAGCAAAAGCAAAAGACAACCTTGACCAGATCTCGGTAAAATAACCCAGCCGGACTCTTCTCTAATCAAGTCAAAATTTAGAGCAAACCAATAGATTAGTTGATGCCTGATAGAACGCATGGCCAAGAGAAGTAGAGATGGTTAGACTCTTTATCAGTTGCCAGTGCTAACTTTATGCATTGGAGCGATCGCTAGTGTAGAAATGACACTCAAAGATCAATTTGGTATAACTCATCAATCTTCGGGGGAAGTGCTTAATAACCGTTTGATGTCAGTTGTAGAAGCTCACAAGCGGTTGCCATCTTTGCGATAAGTGTTGAGTTTGATGAGCCATCAATCGAGTGTGGCGATAGATATTGATTTACATTAAAAAAGCGAACCCCTCGATCGGTTCGCTCAATAAGTTGAGGGGCTTGTTAGATTTAACGAAAAAGATTCGTCACATTAGAGGCTGAGGGCGAGTTGTAATTCGGGAGAGGCTCCTAATGAGGCAGGAAGGGGTAACGGTTCGCTAGAGACAGCGGGACAATAACGGGCATAAGAGCAGCGATCGCACTGTTTATTTGGGGTTGGCTCCCAGGTTTGGTCATGGCGCAATCGCACCGCCAAATGAGAAATGACCTGCTGTACCTGTTTTTTATGTTTGCGAGTCGCTCGATAGCGCACCATCTCACCTGTTCTCAAAAACAAGAGACTCAAGTATTTCAAGCTTTGCTGATAGGTTTGCTCTAACGCCAAATAATATAGACCAATTTGCAGATCCATCTCATCCGCGTCCGGCAGCTTAAATTCTCGGCTCGACTTGTAATCAATTAGTTCCAGTCCGTCTTTTAAGTAGTCGATGCGATCGTATCGTCCGGTGATGCAAAACTCTAGATTCTCGACTTGTAGATAAGCCTGAATTTTGCCCTCCACGGCCAACGGCTGTCGCAGCGACGACTCACCCGCCACAAACTTTTGATAGTAGCCCTCTAAAATATCTCGCCCTTCAACAATTTGCGTTGGACTTAAGCCCGCCGAATTCTCATCCCAACAGCGGTTTACCCAGCGCACATCTGGAATCGGCTCGTTGTAGTGCCAGTCGCGATGAAATTTTGCTAACGCTTGATGCAGTGCAGACCCTAGAGCCGCAGATCCAAAAAATTCATTAGAACTGAGCCGTCTCTCATAGCGCAGGTAGTAGGCGTAAGGACACCGACTGTAAGCTTGAAGTTTGGTTGCAGAAATTTGGTAACTCATAACCCGATCGTGGTAGGGGGGTTGAAAACGAAACGTTTAGACTTGTTCGAGCGGACGCTTAAACAGCGAATCGAGGTAGACACGGGCAGTCTGGCGATCGTTGGTCGTGCGGTTTTGCAGCAAAAACAGAGACAGCGCTGCCGAAAATACCCGGTCTTGATCCCAGTCAGGACGTGCTTCTAAATAGCTTAAAAAAGACTGGTGCAGGGTTTCAGGAATCTCGACCAGAATGCTGACGTTGGTATCCATAGGAGGCCTCTTGAATTGAACGAATGGCGGGAACGATCTGAACTTCTACCTGTGAATCAACACAGGAAAAATTCGCGCAAGCCAGACCTCCTGAGAACTGCTCTCTGTTAAATCCGTTTCTAGCAGAGGCGAAGTTTTGGGAGGTCTGAGCGCTTCAGGTCAGTCGCTATATTTTGCGCGATCGGTCTCAGAAGATCAACGTTGCAGTTTGTAACAGTGGGCTTAAGAGTAAAAACTGATTAACGAATGAATAAGGGTTTCAAGCAGTTTTTCGTTACATAAGTTTACACAAGCACCCTTTTTTCTTGTCCCTCTGGACTTGTTAGCAAGTTATCCACAGGAGAACCAATCAAGCGGATCAGAGGGGATTTACTTGTGGATAACTTTTCTCAACCTGTGGAAAAAGTGTGGAAAAGGCTTTCAATCTCTGTGGAATGCCTGTGGATTGTGTGGGGAAAACAGCTTGAAATGTAAAGTTTTGTAAAGTTTTTGGCATTCCCCAATCCGCCAAACTTGAGCTTAAGAATTGTCAGGGAACGTTCATGCTGTTCACTTCCGAGCGCATCTGCTGGAGACGAAAAAGCAATCTCTTCGAGTTACCCGCGAGGGCCTACCCTTTTTTTAGTCTCCTATGAACCCTATCAACGGTCGTCTGAAGATTAAGACGTAGAGATGGAGACACTTCTATTAGCTTTTTGCCCAACCATCCAATGATCTTAATCAACTGATCTTAACCAATCAGATTCAGACTGTCGCAAACAAGAACAAATTGTCCAAAGCGACTCGATCGCGCCGCTCCCCTTAGATCAACCCAAAACTAAACGCAAAATAGACACATCAAATTCCGAGAACTGGCTCCAATTTTGAGGAACAGCCCCACGCACAACAATCCTACTCATCGACTTTTAGCAAAACTTAGGTAGCGATGAGTTGTTTATTTTATGACAAAAACTATTTCTGGCAGAGACTAGTTTTTTAGACCGCGCTGTTTAAATCGACGGGCAGCCCCTAATATACCTAAGCCCAAGATTGTGGCGATCGACGCAGGTTCTGGGACAGGAGTTCTGCGCTCAGACAGAGGGGTGTCTGCTAGATCAGAGGTCAATCTAGTCGTGAAGCGTTGGGCGGTTGAAGCGTTGCGATCGCTCAGAGAAGTCAACACACCTTCTGCAAACAAGCAATCCGCTGGAACTGTCTGATCACACTCTGATCCAGTGCGAAATAGTTGAAAGTAGCTGCTGTCCCATTGAGGAACGCTAGTTGATTCTGCGTTGGATGACACCGAGGAGAGGGATCGTCCTGTGGAGTCTGCAAGACTGAGAAACACTTTGTAGCCTTCTCTGGCTGCTGCGCCTTTTACCAACGTGCTGACCGTGATTGAGTCTGTGTCGCTGTTTTCAAACTGACGCGAAAAAGCGGTTCCTTCTCCACTGGGCAGGTCGATCGTGGTGTTTCCAATATTGACGGCAAATTTCTCGACAGGCTGGACGTAGCGCCCCGAAGGAAACTGCTCAGGAGGCAGATTGGCAGAGGGCGGATTGTAAAAATCTAAGCTAGTTGAGTAAAAGCTGTTGGGAGTGGTCGGATCAAAGGTGTAACTGCCCGCAAAGATCGCGTTTCTCAAATCTTTGGGATCGTAGCCTGTCACATTACCAGGGTCAGAGAGCGTAGTCAGGGTGCCAGTAAAGTCAATGGTGGCGGCTTGAGCAGGGACAACCAGGCCCAAAACTACAGCAACAGTGCTGGCTAGATTGACGAGACGATGACTCATAGGGGTTGGATTTATACAGTAAGCGTGAACCGATTGGTAGACGCTTCTCTGGTTGACTTTGGAATGGATGGCAGACAAGAACAACATAGAGACTTCCTATTTAGTGTTGTGGAGCCGAGAGAATAATAATTCAGTCAAAAGATAGATTTGAGCAGCGATCGCTTAGCGCCTAGTGATCACTTTAAAATGCAAGCCCTTTTATGTCTCGTCATGAAAAATACATGAGCTAGAAGAATTTCTTCACGTTAGCTTTAAACATAGAATGCCCACGTCAAAAACAGACTCAACATTGAGCCACATTTCTGTCTGGGCACTGGATGTATTAGTTTTTGGTAGGCGACTAGCCGTTAGCCGAGTCGTTTTTCTAAGTATTGACCGATCATCTGCTGCTCACCCGCACGAGAAATAATGGTCTGACGGGTTCGGTATTTGCTGCCTACGAGTTTTAGTTCTTCTTCAAAAACAGAATCTTTGTATTCGGTTCTCAAGCAAAGTGTTTCGGGGTTGGTGAAGTAAAATCCAGCAGTAACAGGCTTGGAGGTGGCAAAGCCGCGATCGCGATACAGCGTCTCACCCAATACTCCAAATAGCGTCGAACCTGTGGACTGCTTTTGTCCCGAAACTGAGTCTTGACTATCCCAGGTGACAGCCGCTCCACACGTCAAAATCGCGGTGTCTTCCAAACCGTGCAACCCTGCTAACTCAACAAGCTCAGAACAACCCTGCTCCAAAAAACGAATGCTCACCAGACTAACCATCTCTTTTGCTTCCCCATCAGGCAGCGTGTAGTATCGTCGCTCCGATCGCCATTGACCCTCTGACTGCTTAAAAAAAGCTGCGATGAGCGATTCGTTTGCCGGAGCCTGAAGATGCAAAGATGTCGTCATAAAAGTTCCTCTCAGAGAGTAATGGGCAGCAGTTGACAGAAAGTTTTAATGCATAAGACTTCCCTATTATCAACCATTGTTTCTGATTTTGTTACCCTTCTTAATATACTCCAGAAACCCGTAAACGAAATTCTCCGCAGGGCGTATCTCAGGTCTGTCATCATGGGGAGATATCTAGCAAACTGTTCAGCAATTGATCGTCATGCCATTACTTGAGGTGCAGCACTTGCAAAAAACTTATCGACAAAGCGGTAAGGTGACCGAAGCGGTGCGCGATGTTTCACTGACAATTACAACTCAAGAAGTGCTGGCATTTCTGGGGCCTAATGGAGCAGGCAAAACAACGACAATTAAGATGATTGCGGGATTGATTTTGCCCGATCGCGGCACAGTGCAAATCGCGGGAAGAAATCCTCATCGAGACTCTAGAGCGGTAGGACTTTTGGGAGCTGTTTTAGAAGGCAATCGCAACCTCTATTGGCGACTCACGCCCGAAGAAAACCTGGAATATTTTGGCGTACTGCGAGGTTTGGGTCGTCGAGTAGCCAGACAGCGGGGTCGAGAACTGCTCGATCGCTTTGAACTCAGCCACAAACGCAAAACGCCCGTCCAATCTTTGTCTCGTGGAATGCAGCAAAAGCTGGCGATCGCCGTTGCCCTGATCCATCAACCTCAGTTGTTGCTTTTGGATGAGCCGACTTTAGGATTGGATGTCGAAGCGACGCAAACGGTAAAGCGATTGGTGCGAGAAATTGCCCGCGAAGGCTGCGCTATTTTGTTGACAACTCACCAATTAGATATTGCAGAAGAACTGTCGGATCGAGTTGCAATTATCAGTCAGGGCACGATCGTCGCCGAGCAAACCACTCAAGAACTAATTCGACAGTTTTCGGGGACGGGTTACACCATCGAATTGGCAGAAGAATTGGATGACGATCGCATCAGCAAGATTCAGCATTTAGGCAGCGTGGTAGATCAGAAAGTTATTCATCTGAGAGAGCCAGAAATGCTCTACCAAATTTTGCACGTTTTGGAACCGTTGTCGATCGTTCGGGTTGAAAAAGAACAGGCAAATCTTACCGAAGTTTTCTTGCAGGTGGTCAAAGGATGAATGGCTTGAAGTTGTTTTCGGCAGAGTTGCGTCGGGGTTGGATTCAGTTTATTCGCTATCCCGCAGAAGCGATCGGGGGTATTTTTATCATTACGTCGCTGTTCTATGGGCTGTTTCTTGGTGCAAAATATGTGGCGGGGCCAGGGTTGCAGCTTGGCGATCGTTTGGATGCAATTATTGTCGGTTACGTTCTATGGTCTCTAGTGACGTTTATTCTGTTTAGCGTTGCTGGTACGTTGCAAAATGAAGCCCAAACAGGAACATTAGAGCAGCTATTCATCACGCCATACGGGGCACCCCGAGTTTTTTTGATTAGAGCGATCGCGGATCTATTGATTCAGTTTGTTCTAATCTCTAGCATTTTGATTCTAATCATGATGCTGACAGGACGATATCTCGCGTTTCCACCTGTGTTAATTTTCCCATTAGCTTCAGTAATCATGGGTGCCTATGGGATGTCATTTGCGATCGGATCTCTCGCCCTGTTGCTCAAACGAATTCAACAGCTATTGGGGATCTTTCAGTTTGCGTTACTCTTTTTGTTGAGTGTGCCGAGCGAAACTTGGACAGGCTCCATGAAAGTGGTGGGTCTATTTTTGCCGATGACGACGGGGGCGGGACTGCTGCGCGATCTAATGGCCCGTCAACAATCGATCGACTTGACTCAACTGAGTTTTGCCTTACTCAACGGAGCCGCCTACCTTGGGCTAGGGCTGGTTTTATTTCGATGGGCAGAAAGGGAAACAAAACGGCGTGGTCGATTGAGCGGATACTGACTCTCAAAAAGATGCGATAGAAAAATCACTATTATTAAGCATCTAATAGTTAGTTATGATGGCTTCATAAAATCTGGATACATCCGTTGGGTAGAGTCTTGCGCCGATCGAAGTATTTTTTCTCGCTGATTAGGAGTTGACTTGTGAGTTCCAAACCCTTGATGAAGCCGACTGGAGTCCGAGTAGTGTTGATTGGGTCAGCGATCGCGCTTGCGCTTTCGGGTTTCGGCATTTTCTCCTACGCGATTTTGCGTCCTTCGTCCAGTCCTTCTACTGCGATCGCGTCACCGTCGCCCAATGATGATCCCGATGCGATTTCGGCTCTAGGACGGTTGGAGCCTGAAGGCGGTGTTGTCAAGATTGCCGCTCCTTCTGCCTTTGGGACAGCGCGAGTTTCTAAAATGCTCGTCAAAGAAGGGATGCAGGTGCGGGCAAATCAACCCCTCGCCGTCATGGATCAAGGAGACACGCTGTATGCGTCTTTGATGCAGGCTGAGGCACAGGTCAAAGAGGCAGAAACCAAACTCGCCCAAGTGCAAGCGGGAGCCAAACCGGGAGACATCAATGCTCAACGGGCAAACGTTCTGAGATCCAATGCAGAAATCCCCAAAGCAGAAGCAGAATTACTCAAAGCCAACGCTGAGTTAAGAAACGCCCAATTGGAATACGATCGCTACAGACAACTCTTTAAGGATGGTGCCGTTACCGAACTTGATCTACAAAATAGACAACTCACACGAGACACTAGAGCACAACAGCAAGATCAAGCCAGACAAGCATTAGAACAAGCAAAACTCGCCCTAGAGCAGTCTCGACAAGAGTTGAGCAGCGTGGCCGAAGTGCGTCCGACAGATATTCAGCAAGCTCAGGCTCAGGTGAATGTGGCGATGGCCAATTTTCAGAAAGCAAAAACAGAATTAGATAAAGCGATCGTTCGGGCCCCGATCGAGGGTCAGGTGCTCAAAGTTCATGCTGATCCTGGAGAAGTGGTTGGCAATGACGGCATCATAGAACTCGGTCGAACGCGCCAAATGTACGCCGTTGCAGAAGTAGATGAAAACTACATTGGCAAAGTGCAACCTGGTCAAAGAGCCACCATCACTAGCTATGCCTTTCCTGGAGAAATGACGGGAACTGTGGATAAAGTTGGCTTACAGATTCGTAAAAACGAAGTTCTCAATACCGATCCAGTGGATAAAACCGATACTCGAATTGTTGAAGTCAAAATCAAATTGGATGACAGCCAAAAAGTTGCAGGATTGACTAATCTACAGGTTAAGGTGGCGATCGCTCCTTAAAAAACGTTCAATTCTAAGTTCAGTCAAAAATACTTTTTCTATGTTTGCGATTCCCCTTGCCTGGTTACAACTAAAGCGTGAAAAGATTCGGCTGTTAGTCGCTTTAGCAGGCATTGGATTTGCGGTGATCTTGATGTTTTTGCAACTGGGTTTTCAGGATGCGCTGTTTGAGAGTGCGATCACGCTTCACCAAAGTTTGGAGGGTGACATTTTTTTGATTAGCCCTCAATCGACAGCGCTCATTTCAATGAAGACATTTCCTCAGCGACGGTTGTACCAATCGCTTGGGTTCTCTGGTGTTGAGTCTATTAGCCCTCTTTATCTAGGATTTGGTATCTGGAAAAACCCATTTTGGGACGGCCCACCTCAACCCCAAACTCGCAGTATTTTGGTGATCGGACTGGTTCCTGGAGATAAGGTATTTTCACTTCCAGAAGTCAACGCGAGTGAGAATAAATTACGGTTAGCAGATGTTGTAATATTTGACAGCGCCTCCCGTCCTGAGTTTGGCCCAATTCCAGCAAAGTTTGAGGAGTCAAAGTCATCTAACACATTCATCAAAACCGAGGTTGAAAGCCGTCGAATTGAGGTCGTCGGTTTATTTCGATTAGGGGCTTCTTTTGGGGCAGACGGCAATTTGATCACCAGTGATTTAAACTTTCAGCGCATCTTCACTTCTAGAAAAAAAGAGCAGATCGATATCGGTTTAATCAAGCTCGAACCAGGTGCCAACCTAGAGAAAACATTGGAGCGATTCAAACAAAACTTGCCTGGAGAACAGAGAATTGATCCTAACAAAACTCCCGAACAAGCCAGGGAGGATTTTGTAGTGGGAGATGTCAGAGTTTTATCCAAAAAGGCATTTATTGAATTTGAGCGAAAATACTGGCAAGACAGCACTGCGATCGGCTTCATCTTCACACTAGGAACGGTAATCGGTTTCATCGTTGGTACGGTGATCGTCTACCAAATTCTCTACACAGATGTGACAGATCACCTGGCAGAATACGCAACCCTCAAAGCAATGGGCTACAAAAATCGCTACTTGCTTTCGGTCGTCTTTCAAGAGGCTCTAATTCTCTCGGTGATGGGCTATATTCCTGGATATCTGCTTTGTATCGGTATTTACAACCTCACCAAAAATGCAACGGCTTTACCTGTATACATGACCCTACAGAGGGGGATTTTAGTTCTGTTTTTGGCAATGATCATGTGTATGTTGTCGGGTATTATTGCCGTTCGCAAAGTTCAAGACGCTGATCCAGCAGACATCTTCTAAATCCCAAACTTTCACCATGTCTCAAGAACCTATTATCGCGATCGATCAGGTCAATCATTACTTTGGAACTGGTCGCCTAAAAAAGCAGATTTTATTTGAGGTAACGGCGACGATCGACCCTGGTGAAGTGGTGATTATGACGGGCCCTTCAGGGTCTGGAAAAACAACTTTGCTGACTTTGATCGGGGCACTGCGATCGACCCAAGAGGGCAGCATGAAAGTGTTAGGTCAAGAACTCCGAGGCTCTTCAGAAGGTCAATTGGTCGAACTGCGTCGCAACATTGGTTACATTTTTCAGGCGCACAACTTATTAAACTCACTCAGAGCTTGGCAAAATGTGCAGATGTCGATCGAACTTCATGCCGATATTCCGGCTAGTGAAGCTCGCGATCGCGCTGAAGCCATGCTAGAAGCTGTCGGACTGGGCGATTGGGCCCATCATTACCCCAACGAACTTTCTGGCGGACAAAAACAACGAGTCGCGATCGCCCGTGCCCTGGTCTGCAATCCCAAAATTGTGTTAGCAGACGAACCGACCGCAGCGCTAGACAAAAAATCGGGGCGAGACGTAGTAGAAATCATGCACGACTTGGCAAAAAAACAAGGTTCAGCCATTCTGCTTGTGACTCACGACAACCGAATTTTAGACCTCTCCGATCGCACCCTACACATGGAAGACGGCCGTCTCGCCTCTTTAGAAGCAACTTCTGCCTAAAACGCGAATTTTCGACCGTCCGATAGATTTGTGAAGCCTTTAGTACAGCTATTCTGGTTTCTGCTGATTCAGCTTTACCCTTCTATCAACTCAGGAGATCCGATCGTGATTGTCAATCCCGCAAAAGACGGCTGGGACGTTATCTATCACCGTGCCCATGCCCTACTTGCAGCCCAACTTGGTGGACAATGGCGCAGAAAAGACGCTCCTCCTCGCCTATATGAAACGATCGCCGCAGTGTCTCACCACGATGACCTCGAAAGAGAATGGCAGGAGAACATCATCACCAAAGCAGGTGCCCCGATGGACTTCACCCAAAATGAGGCGGGGCCAGACTACAAACTACTTCGCAAGCATATGGAAGGCGCTCTATATCGCGGTCGTTGGGTTGCTTTGCTCAACTCAATGCACCAGAGTCGCCTACTCGAAGGCTTCCGAGGTGAGTCAGAAGAGGGAGATCAGTTCTTGGATGAGCAAATCGAAAACCAAACCCGTTGGCGAGAAGAACTTGGTATCTCTAAAGATGAGGCTGCCAGCGCCTATGACTTCATGCAATGGTGCGATCGCCTCTCTCTAGTCCTTTGTCAACAAGAACTTCCAGAAGACGAACGCGCGCTTGAAATCAGCAAAGGCCCGGATGGACAGCGTTATGACATTAAACAAGCTGCCAATGGACTAGTCACGGTTATGCCTTGGTGCTTTGAGGACGATCGCTTCACCGTCAATGTCGAATTTTCCCACCTCTCACAAATCAAATTTGATGACGATGCCAGCTTGACTCAGGCTCTCAAACAAGCCCCGCGTGACCTTCTGGAATGGACGTTTGTCAAAGACTTCGAGGCTGCGAAATGATTTCATCCTCTCTGACGCTTCCCTATCCCCAGAAGATTTTTTATCTGCATTGATGCCTGCTGTGGGAGAATTTTTGCAAGTCGATCGCTGCTTCTTCTACCTTCGCAATCCCCAAACCCAGATGGGCCGAGTGCCCTTTTGCTGGACTCGTGACTCAAGCGTTCCCACGGTCTACGACGAAGACTGGAAACCTGAACCCGACTCTTTGCCCGACGAAGACCCCATGTTTGCGGCTGCTCTAAAGATTGAACCGTCAATCTTTGTGGAAGATGTGGAAGCGACCAGTCCAGAAATTCTGAACGCTCAGTTTGAGAAAGAAAATTTTGGGCACCGTGCCCTAATTCATGGCCATGTACGTCAGCACGGACAACTCTGGGGCGTTTTGCAGCCTTGTGTGTTTGGATGCTCTAGAATTTGGACTCAGGACGAACAATCTCTAGTCAACCAACTCATTCAAGAAATTACGCCAACAGCGGTTGCCTATGTCAAAACTTACAGTCCCTAATAAAACGGTTGCTTGAACTTTTAGCTCAATCTCTCAACAGCTTTTGACAAGCCCCCCTAAAAATCTCTCAAAAGAAGGACGCAAAGCGACTCCAAGAAAGGTTTATTACTTAGAGACTGATAAAATTCTCAGCCCTTTGGCTGTGGCTACCCGTATGAACTCATCGCCCTTCACCAAATTGCCCAAAGTCGATCGCATTCTGGTGGTGGATGATACCCCTGACAACTGTTTACTCATTCAAGCCATCCTGCAAGACGAGGGATACCAGGTTGAGTTATCTGACGGTGGTAAAGATGCCTTAGATAAAATTAATCAATCGCCGCCTGACTTGGTTCTACTGGATGTTATGATGCCGGGTATGGATGGGTATGAGGTGACTCGACGCATTCGCGACAACAGCGCCCTTCCTTTCATGCCAATATTACTAACGACTGCCTACGATCAGCCGAGTGTCGCTCAAGGTCTAGATCTAGGTGCAGACGACTTTATTCGCAAGCCCGTCCACTTTGATGAACTCTTGGCACGAGTCCGCGCTTTATTGCGACTTAAACACAGCGTCGATGAGCGTGACCAGATTGCTCGCCAACGAGAAGATTTTGTTTCCCGTCTGACCCACGACCTGAGAACGCCCCTGGTTGCTGCCGATCGCATGTTAAATCTGCTGGCTCAAGGTGTCATGGGCGACCTGTCTGACGACATTCAAGAAGCGATCGCTACCATGATCCGAAGCAACGAAAACTTGCTGACAATGGTAAACATGCTATTAGAAGTTTACCGTTACGAGGCAGGGCGTAAAACGCTGACGTTCTCTCCCGTCAATCTAGCCAGTCTGACCGAAGAGGTGATGAAGGCGCTCTCTCCACTGGCGATCGATAAGGGACTAACCCTAAACCTTGAAAAAGCCAATGACGACCAGGATTTGATGATCAAGGGCGATCGGCTAGAACTGAATCGCGTTATGACCAACCTTATTGGCAATGCCATCAAATTCACGGATCAAGGCTCTGTGAACATCAACCTATCTAAAGTGTCAAACCAAGAATCTGAGAATGGTTTAAGGATTCCAATGGTCAGGATCGAAGTCAGAGATACAGGCTATGGCATTCCGCCGGAGGAGCAAGCCACTCTATTTGAGAGCTTCGTTCAGGGCAAACACAAACGAGGCGGAAGTGGTCTAGGCTTGCAGCTATCCCAGAGAATCGTCCACGCCCATAACGGCACTATTCAAATTAAGTCTGAAGTCAGTAAAGGCAGTTCTTTTATCGTGCATTTACCGATTGGCTAGGGTGGATTAATCAGCAGTCGCAATCAGAACTGGGAAGGAGGAGATTGCTCAATTTCAAAACTGACCCAGCGGTCGGGCGAATCGCAGTGAATTTTGGTGAGGGTAAAGTCGTAGGACTCCCCATGATCCAAGAATCCTCGGACTTCAGGACGGGGAGCCGTCAAGGTTCTATATTTCTTATCAAGACGAGACGAACTGTTTCATACTTCCCTACTTAAGAAAGCCCAAAACTTTGTCCAGTGCGGGATTTAGAGAGATCGAAAACATTTTCCAGCGAATTTCTTGACAGGTTTTGATAGTATGCGCTACATTAGTCAAGCGGTCGAGAGGAGCCAAGCGAAAGCGGCGGTTCTTCCGGGGGCACTGAACCAAGACAACTGCATAGTTTGGAAGTCAGAATAGCACTTAACC